>JANXVP010000251.1 GCA_025351615.1 Ramlibacter sp.
GGCGAAAATTGGGCCGCGGTCTCGACGGCCAAGCTGGCAGTCGGGACGCAAGTCACTATTCAGAACGCGGAGCTCATGGACAATTTCAAGAGCACCGTTCTCAATCGCGTCTTTCCAAGGATTTACTTTGGCAGCCTGGCCGCAGGGCCAGGCACGGCCGCTGCCCAGGTGGCGTCACCGCATGCGGGACTCTCACAAGCGGAAACGGCCAACAATGTGGTCATCGCCAAGGCGCAAGGTCCCCTGGCCCGTACGGTGGCCGAAGTGATCAAACAAAGCTCCACGCTCAAGGACCGTCCTGTCTTGCTGCACGCCCGTGTGGTCAAGTACAACGCCGCCGTGATGGGGAAAAACTGGATCCATTTGCGCGACGGGTCAGGCTCAGCCACCGACGCAACGAATGACCTGTTGGTCACGACACAGGATCAGGCCAAGCTCGGGGATGTGGTGCTGGTCAAAGGCCTCGTGCGCAAGGACAAGGACTTCGGCTCAGGCTACGTTTACAAGGTGCTGGTCGAAGACGCAACGCTGCGCGCTTCCACCGACTAGGTCACTGCCAATCACTGCCTGATGTCCGCAAGCGCGCGCCGGACATCCACCGCTTCATCCCCGCAAAGACGCTGGATCGGGCCCACGGATCTCGTGGTCCAGTTCAGTGCGGCTCCAAGGCTGCAATCATATTTTTCCAAACGGCGGCGGGCCGAGTGTCACATCGCACAGCACAACGGTCCACGGCGGCTTGCCTTCGCTCCACGCCTGGGACGCCGCACCTTTCAACGGAATGTGTAGAGATAGCTGACACTCACCGCGTTGACGTTGTACCTGGGCGAGGCCATTCCGGAACCGATGAAGGCTTGCACCGACGTAATCCCGAACAGGTCGTACTGCGAGTCGGAGGACCTCAGCCGACGGTGCAGCCAGCCGACCTTCAGCGCTGAATTCTTATCGAATGCATAGCGGGCCGCCAGCCGCAAGTCTGTCATCGTGCTGGTGATGGCGGGCATGTCCTGCGCCGGGATGTAGACATTGCTGCCCACGCCGTTGCTGTAATACGTGCCCCCCGAGAATGCCAGCGCGGTTCGGGCCCGCGAGTACACCAGATCGCCGCTCAGCGTCAGGCGTCCGCCCAGCCACTGGCTGGACTTGGCCCCCGCACCCAGGGTCAAGACGCGGTCGGCCTGGCTTTCGCTCCAGTTGCGGCAGGGGTCGGTGAGGTAGTCGGAAGGCAGGCCCGGCGTGCTGGCATAGGACGCGCAGCTTCCGTCCGGATTGTGGGCAATCACGGGCGGCGGCGTGGTGATGCGGGCCACCGGAAGCTGGAACTGCTCCTGCCGCGACTTCATGTTCTCGGCGCTGACGAAGGCGCTGAAACTCAGCACCTCGCTGGCGGCATACGCGCCGTCCAGGTTGAGGACGTGGCCGCCGGCACTCTTGAGCCCGAACCGGGATGGGTACCGGTCATTCAGGTAATCGATGCCGGCCTGCAGCGACAGCGCGTCGGTGAGCTGGAAGTCCATCGAGCCGCGCAGCTTGTCCCGGTTGCGGTCGTTCAGGAAGAACTGACGAAAGCCCGGCACCTCCTGAAAGGCGCCCACGTTGGCCGACGATCCGGGCGGATTCGGCTCCGGCTCCTCGTAGTCAACCGCACGCCGCTGCGAACGGGCGTACGACACCGTACCGGCAATTGTTTCGGTGATGTTCTGGCGATAAGCGAGCTTGAGGGTGTTTTCCCTGGCCTTGCCGGACGCGAACGGGTTGTTGAGCTCCTGCGACAGCGGATTGATCGATGCATCGGCTGTTCGCTCGATGCGCATGTGCTCGAATCCGGCCGACACCGACTGCCCGCGCCGGTAACTGTATCTCGCATCCAGGTTCAATTGCTCCTGCTTGCGGTTCACCGGCGTGTTCCTGAACGTCGTCGAGGTGGTCGGTAGCGCCACCCCGTCGTACTGGGCGACCTTGTACAGGCCAACCGGCGAGCGGTTGTCGCGGTTATCGACTTTGAACGCCGCCGTCAGGTCCAGCCCCGTCACCGGACGCGAAGACAGCCGCGCCAGGAAGTTGGTCTGGATTTCCTTCGAATTCGACGATGTCGCGCCGTCATTGACGTTCCAGCCCGGCCCCTGCTGGAAGTTGAAGGCTTGGTTCTGCGTCATCCGGCTGCGCGATGCCGACAGGACCAGCTTGGTGGCTGGCGAGAAGTTGTAGCCGCCGTCGACCACGATCTGGTGCATCTGGTTGCCGGGGGCGCCGTTCATAAGAATCCGGTTGTTCAGCACGCCGCCGGCGCCGGTACTGAACGGGTATTCCGCGCTCCAGCCGTCGATGTGGTTGCGGTAGAAGGAAGCGTTGTAGCCCACGCTGAAATGCCCCTGCTTGCCCGCATACCGCACCGCCGCATCGACGATATTGGTGTCGCTGTCGATCGGCTCGGGCAGCAGTGCACCCTTGAAGCCGCCCATGGTCGCGCCGGTCAGCTTCGCGCCCTCTTTCTTCTCATTGCGCGCATTGACGCTCAGCGTCCACTCGCGCGCCAGGATCACTTCACCCCCGGCACTGGTGCGCTTGCGGGTTGTGCTCACCTTGTAGTCCTGCATCAGGGCAGGGATCAAAAACCCGGGCCCGCCGCCGCTGGTGGTCGCGTTCAGGTTGGGCGCCTGGATGTTGTTCCAGTTCGACAGTCCCGTGCTGCCGACCCGGCTTGCTGCGGACGGGTAAGCCCCCGGCAGCGTGAGCGTGCTGCTGCCGGCGCCGTTCCACAATGTGCGGTAGTCATCGGAGTAATTGCGGCGCAGTTCGTCGTAATCGGCGTTGAGCCGGAACGTCCCTTGTTGGCCGTATTCAGCGGCAAGGCTGCGAATGTCCAGCCCCAGGTCGCTGCCTGACAGGCGCCAGCGTTCGGTGCTGCCGCTGTCGTAAGCGCCACCGCCACGCAGTTCGAAGCTGGCGTTGGGGTTCAGGCCGCGCCGTTGCAGGCCGTTGTACTCGGAAAACTTGTACGAGCTGCTGTCGACATAGACAGCACCGGCTTCGACGGTGCTGATGGGCGTGGTCAGGTCAGCGACCGTGGGAGCGTCGGCGGCATGCGCCAGCGTAAATGTCGCGAGCAGAGCCAGCGCGCTTTGAACCGCGATGACCGACGCACGAAGGGCCAGTGGCGGCCTGCGAATGCTTGTCATGATCTATCTCCTGGGCTGGGGTGTGTGGGAGGTCAACGCAACAAGTAGATGCCTGCCGGGTGGTTCGATCCGTGCACCTGCGAGTGGCAGTTGACGCAACCGCGCAACGCAATCTGCGCGGGCGGGTTGTTGGAACCCAGGCGCGCGCCGGTGACCGGGTTGACCGGATTGCCGGCTGCCGTCGACTGGTTGGCATTGGCCACCGGTCCGCCCGGCAGACTGGCACCGCTGTAGACGTTGCCCGGATGGGGCGTCGTCCCACCGTGGCACTGCTGGCAAAGCCAGGGTGCGCGGGCACGCAGCAGGGGCGCGACGGTCGAGCCGTGCGGCGTGTGGCAATTCATGCAGTCGTCATTGGCGGAGGCGTGCGACCACAGGAAAGGACCGCGCTTTTCGGCGTGGCAGGTGAAGCAGGTTTCGTTGACCGTGTTCTTGAGCAGCAGCTTCGGACCGACCGAGCCGTGCGGGTTGTGGCAATCCGAACAGCCCATCTTGCCGGCGGCGATCGGGTGCGTCGACGTTCGATGCGTCTGGGCGCGCTCTGTCTTGTGGCAGGTGAAGCACACCTCCGGCTGGGTCACCTTGGACAGAACCTTGTCCCTGACGGCGTGGTTGGTGTGGCAATTCGAGCAGCTCATGTCGCGCCCTTCGTGCTGGCTGCCGGTCCAGTGGGTCCGCTTGCCGCCTTCGTGACAGCCGATGCAGGCCTGGCTTTGCTGCTTGGCTGAACTCTTGGCGTGGGCGCCGAACGTGGTTTCCGGCAGCGGCCGGACAGCGGTTCCAGCTGGATTTTTCACGTGGTCCTCGCTGGCGCCGTGACACGACTGGCAGCCCGGCGTACGGGCGTCACCTTTCACGCCGTGGCGTCCCTGGTAATAGGACAGGATCGGCTTGTTCTCGCTTTCGTCGTGGCAGCGGGTGCAGACCGCGTCCTTCTTGAGCGCTTCCTGGGCCTGGACGGCCTTGGCGGATGCGCTGGGACCGATGTCCGGCAGCGGGCTGTCGGCGGCCCAGACGGCCGGCGCCAGGGCGAGGCCAGCGGTCAAGGCCAGGACTCTGAGGAATGTGCGGACTGTTTTCATTTGCTTTCCTTGATC
>JANXVP010000411.1 GCA_025351615.1 Ramlibacter sp.
CAGTCCCGACATCGTGATCGTCATCAGCGGGATGAAGAAGAACGCCATCGCCACGCCCTGGATGATCGTGGGGATCATGAGGGTCCAGAAGTCGGCCTGGGTGTTGAAGTTCGACCGCATCCACAGCACCAGCGCGAACACGATGAAGGCGAAGGTGGCATAGCGGCGCGGGTCGACCCGGGCGATGGTCTTGCCCACCATGGGCGAGAACACGATCGCCATCAGGCCGACCGGGGCCAGCACCATGCCGGCGTCGGTGGCGGTGTAGCCCATGAACTGCTGCAGCCACAGCGGCAGCAGCACGACGTTGCCGAAGAACAGGCCGTAGCCAATCGAGATGCAGAGCGTTCCGGCCCAGAAGTTGCGCGCACCGAACAGGCTCAGGTCCACCACCGGATGGTCGTCGGTGAGTTCCCAGGCCAGGAAGAAGGCGAAACCGACCACTGCCGTCACCGCCAGCGCCACGATCAGGCCGGAGTGGAACCAGTCGTTCTCCTTGCCCAGGTCCAGCACCATCTGCATCGCGGAAATCCAGACCACCAGCAACGCGAGGCCGAGCTTGTCGATCGGCACCTTGCGGATCGCGCTTTCCCGCTTGCGGTAGATCGCCCACGACGACAGCGCGGCAATGATGCCCACGGGAATGTTGATGTAGAAGATCCACGGCCAGCTGACGTTGTCGGTGATCCAGCCGCCCAGCAGCGGACCGAGCACCGGCGCGACCAGTGTCGTCATCGCCCACAGCGCCATCGCCAGGCCAGCGAGCGCCTTGGGATAGCTCGCAAGCAGCAGCGACTGCGACAGCGGGATCATCGGCCCGGCGACGAAGCCCTGCAGCGCCCGGAAAGCGATCAGCGTCGGCATGTTCGGCGCCAGCCCGCACAGCCACGAGGCGATCACGAACAGGATCACGCTGCCGACGAACAGCTTGACCTGGCCGAAACGCTGCGACAGCCACCCGGTGAGAGGCACCGCGATCGCGTTGGCCACCGCGAAGCTCGTGATGACCCAGGTGCCCTGGTTCGGGCTGACACCCAGGTCGCCGGCGATGGCTGGCAGCGAGACGTTGGCGATCGAGGTGTCCAGCACGTTCATGAAGGTCGCCGCGGACAGGGCGATCGTGCCCCACATGCGCGCGGAGCCCTCCAGCGGCTGCGATGCGGCGGGTGCGGACGCGCTCGCCATGCTCAATGGCCCGTCGAGGCTGCTGCCTCTCCGGCGCCGACCGGTGTCGTCGCCGCTGCGGCACGGGCTCCCATGGTGGCGGAAGCCTTGCGCGCGGCCGGCGCCATCGCCGCGTTGCTGCTGCTGCGGCCGGAGTTCTGCGCGATGACCCGGCGGACTTCTGCTTCGGCCCCGCCCTCCTGCGACTGGAACACTTCGGTGCTTGTGATCGCCGATGCCCGTGGCGCATCGGCCAGCGTCTTGCCGTCCTGCTTGCTCACGTCGACTCTCGCATCCATCGACAAGCCGACCCGCAGCGGATTGACCGCGACCTGGCGCATGTCGAGCTCGATGCGCACCGGAACCCGCTGCACCACCTTGATCCAGTTGCCGGTGGCGTTCTGCGCCGGCAACAGCGCGAAGGCCGCGCCGGTGCCGGCACCAAGCCCGGCGACGGTCCCGTCGTATTCCACCTTCTTGCCGTACAGGTCGGCGGTGAGCTTGACCGGCTGGCCGAGGCGGATCTGCCGCAGCTGCACCTCCTTGAAGTTGGCATCGACCCAGACCTGCTTGAGCGGAATGATGGACATCAGCGGCGCGCCGGCGGCCACGCGCTGGCCGAGCTGCACCGTGCGCTTGGCCACATAGCCGTCGACCGGCGCCGGCAGCGAAGCGCGTTGCGTCGCCAGCCACGCTTCGCGGACCTTGGCCGCCGCCGCCTGCACGCTCGGGTGCTGGTCGACACTGGTGCCGTCAGTCATGGCCTGGTTGCTGGTCAGCTGCTCGCGCGCCGCGTTGACGCCGGCTTGCGCCGCGCTCATGGCGCTGCGGGCGTTCGCCAGCTGGGTCTGCGCATGATCGAGCTCCTCCTTCGACACGGCGCCGTTGCCCACCAGCTGCTCGCGCCGGTTCAGGTCGTCGGTGGCGCGCGTGATGTCGGCCTGCGCGCGGCTGACATCGGTCTGGCGCAGCGTCACCTGGGCGGCGAGCGAGCCGTTGTTGGCGTATAGCGTGCGCACCTGCCGCACGGTCTGCGCCAGATTGGCCTCGGCCTGGTCGAGAGCGACCTTGGCGTCGGCCGGATCGAGCTTGACCAGCGGCTGGCCGGCCTTCACGAAGTCGGTGTCGTCGGCCAGGATGGCCATCACCGTGCCGCCGACCTGGGGCGTGATCTGGATCACGTTACCCTGCACATAGGCGTTGTCGGTGGATTCGTAATGGCTGGCGACCAGCCATTCGTAGGCGGCCCAGGCGAGGCCGCCCACCACGACCACGCCGGCCAGGATCGTCAGTGCCTTGCGGCGCGTGCTGCGCTTGCGGTTGCCGGAGTCCACGACTACCGGAAGCGCCGGAGTTTGCGTTGCTTGCATCTTGTTATTCCAAAAATGGTTCCGGGCCTGCAGGCCTATTTCGGTGCGGCGGCGACGGATTCCGCCGGGGGTGCATAGCCACCGCCAAGGGCCCGCACCAGCCCGACTTGCGAGTCGAGCGCACGCGCGGCGAGATCCACGGCGAGCCGCCGCTGGGCCAGCACGGCTGTTTCCGCGGCAAGGACATTGAGGTAGTTGCCCAGCCCCGCCTGGTAGCGCTGCAAAGCGATGTCGTACGCCGCTTCACCCGCCTGCTGCGCCTGCCGTTGCTGCGCCTGCTGCAAGCCGATCGATCGCCCCGATGCGAGCTGGTCGCCGACTTCGTGGATGGCCTCGATGACAGTAGCGTTGTAGCTCTCGACTGCCGCGTCGTAATCGGCTGTCTTGCCGCGCAGGTTGGCACGCAAGCGCCCGGCTTCGAAAATCGGCAGGCGGATCGCCGGGCCCACGCCCCACTGGAGGCTGCCCGCGTTGATCAGGTTGCCCAGCCCGATGCTCGACAGGCCGGCGAAGGTGACCAGATTGATGTCGGGATAAAACTGCGCTTTCGCGTACCGGATGTCGTCACCGGCGGCTTCGACGCGCCAGCGCGCGGCGGCAATGTCGGCTCGCTGGCCCAGCAGGTCGGCCGGAATCACGCTGGCAGTCGCAAGCGGCCGGATGCCAGCGATGTGCGGCGCAGCGGGCACCACGGTGCTATTGGGCTCGCCGACCAGGGCGGCGAGTGCATTCCGTGCCAGGCTGGCCTGCTCCTGGAGCGCCTCGAGCTGCTGCCGCGCCTCCGGCAGGCTGCTTTCGCTTTGGCGCAACTCCAGCGCTGTGTCGAGCCCCGCGTTCACCCGATCGCGGACCAGCCGCAACTGCGCTTCCCGCTGGGCCAGCGTGCGCTGCGCGACCTCGATCTGGTCATTGGCGCGCGCCAGCTGGAAGTAGCCGCGCGCAACATTGCTGGCCAGCAGGATGCGGGCGGCGTCGGCGTCGGCTTGCGCCGCCCGGACCGCACCCAGCGCGCTGTCCAGCAGCGCTCGGTTCTTGCCGAAGAAGTCGAGCTCCCAGTTCGCACCCGCCTGCAGCGTGGCGCTGTTGCGGATGGAGCCGGCGATCGGCGGCGGCAACAGCCCGGTCTCGCTGTAGCGCTGCCGGGTGATGTCCAGCGAGCCGTTGACCTGCGGCAGCAACGCGGCGCCGGCGACGTCGCTCACCGCCTGTGCGCGTGCCAGCCGGGCCTGGGCGATCCGCAGGCTCGGGTTGCCGGCCAGGGCCTGGTCGATCAGCCGGTTCAGCTGCTCGTCGCCGAAGCCCTGCCACCACTGCGCCGGGATTGACACGGCAGCGCGGGCATCGACATCGGGATGGAGAGAAGCCGGATCGCGCAGCTGGGCCTGCGATTCAATGCCCGACAGGTTCGCGCATCCGGCCACAACCAGCGAGGCTGCGAGGGCTGCGATCCTGGAATGTTGCCTATTCATGATTTTTCCTGCTCGGCCTGGATCACCAGCGCGTTCTCCAGGATGCGCCGCAGCAGGCTCTTGAGGGTCTGCCATTCGGCCTGCGAAAAGCCTTTCATGTGTGCGTTCTGCACCCGGCACAGCACACCGGGAATCTGCTGCGCCGCTGACTTGCCGTCGTCGGTGAGTTCGAGATTGACCACCCGCCGGTCTTCGCAGGAACGCACCCGCCTGAGCAGGCCCTTGGTCTCGAGACGGTCGAGCAGGCGTGTCATGGCGCCGGCGTCGAGCTGACATTCGCGCGCGAGCTCGGCCACGGTGGAGGCCGAACCGATGGAGAGCTTGAACAGCGGAATCCATTGCGCGTTGGTGAGGCCGTTGGGGCCCATCTCGCGCTCGATCTCGTCGGCCACCTTGCTGAGGATGCGCTTCATCAGATAGCCGACGCTTTCTTCCGGCCGATAGTTCTCGGCCTGATAGAAGGCGGGCGCTGCCGCACCCGTGCCCGGCTTGGCGGCGCGCAGGCCGACTTTCCTCTTGGCGGCGGGGGCCGGCTTGCCCCGGGGGGCACGGTTGACGGAGGTGGCGGTGGACATGACCGTTCGACTATAATTGCCTAAGCAAATATTGTCAAGGCTTTTATTGTAGGACTCAGGCTTGCTGTCGGCCTCGTCCCGTCCGTTCCAGCCCGTTCCCGCGCCGTTGCTGGTGCGCGACGCCGGCATTGACCGGCGGCACAGCGCGACGTTAG
>JANXVP010000288.1 GCA_025351615.1 Ramlibacter sp.
CCGGGCAACTGGCGCTGGGGTATGCCGATTCGATCTTCGCAGCGGGGGCTGAGCTGACGGCGCTGCTGCGCGAGGGGCGTCGCGAGGAACGCCAGGTGCTGCGTATCGGCGCCGTGGCCACGCTGTCACGCAACTTCCAGGAAAACTTCCTGCGGCCGCTGCTCGAGCGCGCCGACGTCGAGCTCGTCCTGCAGTCGGGCAGCCTGGTCGACCTGCTGGCGCGGCTGCGTGTCCATACGCTGGACCTGATCCTGTCCAACCAGCGCGTGCACGCCAGCACCGACAACCCCTGGCGCTGCCAACGCATCGCGCGCCAACCGGTCAGCCTGGTGGGCAAGCCTCGCCTCAAGCGCAAGGCGTTCCGGTTTCCCGACGAGCTGGCCGAAGTGCCGCTGCTGCTGCCGGGGCGCGACAACGACATCCGTGCCGGCTTCGACCTGATGTGCGAGCAACTCGGCATCCGCTACCGGCTGCGCGCCGAGGTGGACGACATGGCGCTGCTGCGCTTGCTGGCGCGCGACTCCGACAGCGTGGCGTTGCTGCCCACGGTGGTGGTGCAGGACGAGCTGCGCAGCGGGCGGCTGGTGGAATACGGCGTGGTGCCTGACCTGTATGAGAGCTTTTACGCCATTTCGGTCCAGCGGCACTTCTCGCCACCCCTGCTGAAAGCGCTGCTCAAACAGTCCGAGGCCGAGGTGCTGGGCGCGCTGTCCGGCTGACTGCAAGGGGGACCAACAAAGCCTTTGCGCAAGACGTTCCGTAAGCGGCTGAGTCAGCCGTGCTAGATTTATCGACCAACAACCAGGAGAACGATATGGCTGAAACATCCGGTCGGCGAGAGTTCTTGCGCGCAGCCGCTGTGCTCGGAGGTGCCGCCGCCCTCGGCCGGTTCAGCCCGGCCCGCGCCGCAGCGCTCGACGTCCCTGTCGTCGACAAGCTCTCCATCCAGGTGCTGGTGGACAGCAGCTTCGATCTCTTCCTGCGGCCGGGCCAGGTCAATGGCGTCTCGGTGGCGCCGGTCGCCGGTTTCAGCGACTACCGACGCAGCCTGCACAACGAATGGGGCCTGTCGCTGTGGCTCGAATCGCAACTCGCGGCCCAGGGCCGGACGCTGATGCTCGATTACGGCTATACGCCCGAGGTGCTGGCCAACAACATGGAGCTGATCGGCGTCGATCCGTCGAAGCTCGACGCGCTGATCGTCAGCCACGGCCACTACGACCACTTCGGCGGCCTGGTCGGCTTCCTGGACCGGTACCGCAACGTGCTTCCGGCCGACCTGAAGCTGTATGCCGGCGGCGAAGACAACTTTTGCCACCGTGTCTCGCGGTCGCGGACACCGGGCCAGTTCACCGACTTCGGTGCGCTGGACCGGCGCGAACTCGCAAGCAGGCGGATCACCACCGTCCTGGCGGAAAACCCGGTCGTCATCGCCGGCCAGGCTTTCACCACCGGCCGGATCAAGCGCAACAGCATCGAAAAGGTGCTGCCTAACACCATGGTCGAATTCGCCATGAAAGACGGCGTGGGCTGCGATGCCGCGGGCTACCTCCCGCCGGAGATGGTCGGCAAGACCGTGGCCGACGAGCACATCCACGAGCACGCCACCTGCTTCCACGTCAAGGACAAGGGCCTGGTGGTGATCAGCTCGTGCGGGCACGTCGGCATCGTCAATTCGGTGCGGCAGGCGCAGGAGGTGTCGGGCGTTGACAAGGTGCATGCCATCGTCGGCGGCTTCCACCTGGGGCCGGCCCCCAAGGACTACCTGGAGCAGGTGGTCGGCGAGATCCGCAAGCTCAAGCCGGACGTGCTGGTCCCGATGCATTGCAGCGGCCTCAACTTCGTACAGGAGGCACGGCTGCAGATGCCGGCCAACCTGCTGCTGTCGACCACCGGCAGCCGCATCAGCTTCGGCGCCTGAGCGCGTGGCGGGCCGAATCCGCTTACCTGCTGCCCTGGCGATAGGGGTGGCGGCAGGGCTGTCGACGGTCATGTCGGCGGCCGTCGCACACGTGCCCGTGCAGCGTTCGGCCGCCGAACTGATGGACGTGCTGATGTGGAACCGCGAAAAGATCGGCGGACCATTCGCGCTGGTCGACCAGCAGGGCCGCAGGCGGACCGATGCCGAGTTTCGCGGCAAGCTGCTGCTGGTGTACTTCGGCTACACCAGTTGCCCCGATGTCTGCCCCACCGACCTGCAGCAGATTGGCAAGGCCATCGAATCGCTTGGCAGCCAGGGCGAGTCGGTCCAGCCGCTCTTCATCACGCTGGACCCGGCGCGCGACACGCCCAAGCGCCTCGCCGCTTACGTGCCAAGCTTTCATCCGCGGCTGATCGGCCTGGGCGGCAGCGCTGGCGCAGTCCACAAAGTCGCCGATGCCTACCGCGTCTATTACAAAAAAGTCGCCATCGGCCAGGGCGGCGACTACGGCATCGAGCACGCGGCCTACACCTACCTGATGGACCGCAACGGCAAGTACCTCGGCTTCTTCCCGCCCGGCACCTCGGCGGAACGCATGGCCGAGGTCATTCGCCCGCACCTGTGACCCCTTTATTCCCCAAGACCATGCCCCTCCAATTCGCCTCAAGACTGAACAACGTCGAAACCTCCGCCATCCGCGAGCTGTTCAAGCTGCTCGGCAAGCCCGGCATCATTTCCTTCGCCGGCGGCTTTCCCGACAGCGCAATGTTCGACGTCGCCGGCATCAAGGACGCCGTCATTGCAGCCCTGACTGAAGACCCGGGCTCGGCCCTGCAATACGGCGCCACCGAAGGCTACGAGCCCCTGCGCGAACAGCTCGCCCACTTCATGTCCACCAAGGGCGTCGACGTCCAGCCAGACGGCCTGATCGTCACCACCGGCAGCCAGCAGGCGCTGGACCTGCTGGGCAAGACCATGATCAGCCCCGGCGACAAGGTGATCGTGGAGGGGCCGACCTTCCTGGCGACGATCCAGTGTTTCCGCCTGTATGGCGCCGACCTCGTGAGCGCGCCCATCGATGCCGATGGCGTCGACACCGAGCGGCTGGAGCAGCTGATCGTCGAACACAAGCCGAAGTTCGTGTACCTGATCCCCACCTTCGGCAACCCGAGCGGCGCGATGCTGAGCCTGGAGCGGCGCAAGAAGGTGCTGGCGCTGGCGGTGAAGCATCAGGTGCTGGTGGTGGAGGACGACCCGTACGGCGACCTCTACTTCGGCGCGCCGCCGCCCCCGAGCATCCTGAGTTTGTCGAAGGACGTGCCAGGCAGCCGCGAACTGCTGGCCCACTGCGGCAGCATGAGCAAGGTGCTCAGCCCCGGCCTGCGCGTCGGCTGGATGATCGCCCCGGCCGCGCTGCTGGCCAACGCCACCATGTGCAAGCAGTTCAGCGACGCCCACACCAGCACC
>JANXVP010000300.1 GCA_025351615.1 Ramlibacter sp.
CCCGAATTGCCGGGGTTGATCGCCACATCGGTTTGGATGAAGGGCAGGTAATCGCCAGTGTCGCGGCCCTTGGCGCTGACGATGCCGGCGGTGACACTGTTCTCCAGGCCGAAGGGCGAACCGATCGCCATCACCCACTCACCGACCTTGAGGCGACTCACATCGCCGATCCTGACGAACGGCAGACCCGTGGCTTCGATCTTCACCACCGCGACGTCGCTGCGCTTGTCCGGAGTGCCGACCAGCCGGGCCTTGAATTCGCGCTTATCCGGCAGGGTGACGATCACTTCTTCCGCGCCGTCGACCACATGCGCGTTGGTCATGACGTAACCGTCCGCGCTGAGGATGAAACCAGAGCCAACGCCGCGCGGCTGCGCCTCCTCGTCCTGCGGTTGGGGCCGGTTGGGGCGCGGGCCCTGGCGCGGCGTCCCGGGCGCCGGCTGACCGAAGAAACGCCGAAAGAACTCCTGCATGTCCTCGTCCGTCTGCCCGTTGCCAGCGGCACTTGCGCGCGCCTTTTCCAGGGTGCGGATATTGACGACAGCCGGGCCGACCTGCTCCACCAACTCCGTGAAGTCAGGCAGGCCGCGAATCTGGGGCGCGGACTGCGCCACCACAGGCGTCGCCGGGATCAGCGCAACCGTTGCAGTGACCGCGAGTGCACCCACCAGAGCGTGGGCGCGAAGGTTCTTCCAATCGAGCTGGAACATATCGACCTCTTGATAAAGATAGAGCTGGGAACAAAGCGCAGCGAAATGGTTCTCAGCTTCGCTGCATGAACTTGGAGAGATCGTCTTATCTGCGACGCTCAAGGCTCTGGGCAAACGCCCTGAGCGTGTGGGGCGGCACCTCGCCGACCGCGGTCACCCACCAGTCCTGGATCCGGTGCGTCAGGGTCTGGGTTGCTCCGACGGCTGCGAACAGCCCTTCCTGCCCATGCCGCTGCCTGTCGTAGGGCTCGACGAACAGCGACACCGAGGCCAAACCGTCTGAAAAAATCCACTGCATGGTGTTCTCGGCGGCCGGCCGCTTGTAGCAGCTCATCGGCTTGAAGCCCGCGACCGCTGTCTTCAGGCTCCAGCCCTCAGCCGCGGCAGTGGTCCTGACCACATCGGTCTTCTCGATCCGGTAGCCCTCGGTGCTCGCCATCATCTGGGCGAGTTTGTCCATCCTGACCGGGGCGTCGAGTTGCAGCTCGGAAAAAGCCGCCTGTTCCAGGACGCCACCCTCGGTATCCAGGGTCTGCAGCTTGACGACCAGCCCGGACTTTTTCTCGCTCCAGATCCGGTAGCCGAACCGAAGGTTGTCCCTGGGCGCGAGCAGAACCACCTCGGTGTCGAAGCCGGCGACACGGTCGCTGCCAGCGCGCCGCGCACTGTAATACTCGGGGATGGAGTTTTCGCTGGACGTCAGCAGATGCGGAAAAAGTCCCGGCGATTCGCGCTTTTCGCTGCGCACCACCTTGCTGTCCGGCAGGAACGTCAGGACCTCGTCGTTGCTGCGAAAGGTCGAGCGTGGCATGCCGGTCAGGCTCTCCACCCGCTCCATCTGCAGGTCGCCCTCGCAGGCATGCCAGATGCGGGCGCTCGACAAGGCCCCGGCAGCTGAGGAAACCACGAAGGTGCCGGCATAGCTGCGGCGGCGCGATGCCTCGTGCATGCGCAACAGCCACTCGCTGACGCTGCGCTCCGGCAGCTTGCCGCCGGAATCCGACGCGTGGCCGTACCCGTGCGGTCCTTCGGCTCTCGCAAGTCCCAAAGCGCCGAAAACGCAGATAGCAACCAGGAATCGTCCGAACAGGCGAAGGAAAGGCACAGGCGAGACTGCTTGGTGCATGCGTGAAGCGGCGCTCTCAGCGGGCCGGAGTTTCGAAGGTGGCATTGCGCAGGAAACCCGCCGGCGTCTGCAGGGCGGATGCAACGCCGCCGTACTGGCGGTGCGCGGCGAGCATCTCGTCGAGCCGCGGATCGCGGATCATGAGCGCCGGCCGGTCGGCACTGGCGGTGGCCGCCTCAACGGCGGCCTTGGCCAGCTGCGGCTGCTCTGGACGCGCGATGCTGCCGACAGCGCTCCAGCCAACAGCCGTCACCGCGGCAAGGGAAGCGAATCCCGCCACCAGCTTCCAGCGGAAACTGCCGTCGTTTGCCGCTTCCTTGCTGGAATTCGGCAGCCCCGAAGCCAGCCCTGGGAAAGCCGTTGCAGCGACAGGAAGGGAGGCATCGGCGAAGTGGTCACCGGCTGGCTCGCGCTCCAGCCGGACCTGGAACCCGGCGAGGAACCGGGCCGGCGCCGTTCCGGTGGGCAGATCGCCCGACCGCAGCACGTCGCCGATCAGGTGATAGGTATGCCAGGCGGTGCGCGCCTGCGCATCGGTCGCGACAGTCTGGATGACACGCTCCAGCGGTTCACCCCGCAACTGGCCGTCCGCCAGCGCCGAAATCATTTCCTGCAGATCCATCTTGTCCATAGCATCACCTTGCCAAATCGCCTACTACCAGCGTTTGCCCGACTGGTTCTCCAGCATGGGCCTGACCTTCGCCGAAATTGCCTCGCGCGCCCGGAAAATCCGGGACCGCACGGTTCCGATCGGGCAATTCATCACTTCCGCTATCTCTTCGTAGCTCAAGCCCTCGATCTCGCGCAACGTCACCGCCTGCCGCAATTCCTCGGGGAGTGCCTCCATGGCCGAGTTGACCGCGGCGGCAATTTCCTTGGCGGCCAGCACCGTTTCGGGCGTTTCCGAGGAAGTTAGTTCGTTCTCCACGGCGGAAGTTTCATCTTCATCGTCGCCTCCGCCCCGAAGCGCGCTTTCCGACACCAGCGGATCGCGCTTGAGGTCCATCAGCGCCTTCTTGGCCGTATTCACCGCAATCCGGTAGAGCCACGTATAAAACTGGGCATCGCCCCGGAACTGCGCCAGCGCGCGATAAGCGCGGATGAAGGTCTCCTGCGCGATGTCCTCGACCAGATCGACATCGCGCACCATGCGGCCGATCAGCCGCTCGATGCGGCGCTGATACTTGATCACCAGCAATTCGAACGCTTTCTGGTCACCCGCGACCGTGCGCTCGACCAGCATCAGGTCGGTGTCGGCGGAGGTAGGGAGAACGGAAGGCGCTTTGGTCATGGTGTCGCTGCCGGCGGCCGGGCGGAGGGGCGAGCTCGCGGGTTGGCGCGCGAATAAACCGCACGGCGCAGGTCAAGCCAGCGTTGCGGACAGCGCCTGCGCTCCAGCCACAGCCAGCTGGAAGAACCGTCTCCGCGCCAGCGAACCAGCAGCAGCTGCTGCAGGTCAAGCGCCACTTCGAGCGTACCCTGGCGGATGCATCCAGGCGCGGTCCAGCCAGCGCCGTCCCAGTGCAGGTCACCCCTGGGCGAACGCAACCAGGACTGGAGCGCGAAAACGCCGCTCACGATCACCAACGCGGCCATCGAGCCCTGGCGCCAGCCGGGTTCGTCGGCCCCGACCATCCAGACCGAAGTCGCCGCTGCGCCCGCCGCCCACAGGGCGCCAGCCAGCAAGGCAGCAACAAGCGGGCGTCCTACCGGATAACTCACCGACGGTGCGTTGTGCATGAGATGGCGCTCAAACCAGCGCGACCACGCGCCTGGGGCGCAGCTCAGATGCGCTTGAAAACGAGGGTGCCATTGGTGCCGCCGAAACCGAAGTTGTTCTTCACGGCCACCTCGATCTTCATGGCCCGCGCCTCGTTGGCGCAGTAGTCCAGGTCGCAATCGGGATCCTGGTTGAAGATGTTGATGGTGGGCGGGCTGATCTGGTGATGGATCGCAAGGACGCTGAAGACCGATTCGATTCCGCCGGCGCCGCCCAGCAGGTGACCGGTCATGGATTTGGTGGAGTTGACCACCAGCTTGTTCGCGTCGGCGCCGAAGGCCGCCTTGATGGCATTGGTCTCGTTCAGATCCCCCAGCGGCGTGGAGGTGCCGTGGGCGTTGAGGTATTGAACCTCGTCCGTGTTGACGCCCGCATTGCGCAGCGCGTTCAGCATGGAACGGCGCGGCCCGTCGATGTCAGGCGCCGTGACGTGAAAAGCGTCGGCGCTCATGCCGAATCCGGCGAGCTCGGCGTAAATCCTGGCGCCCCGCGCTTTCGCATGCCCGTACTCTTCCAGCACCACGACGCCGCCGCCTTCTCCCAGCACGAAACCATCGCGGTCCTTGTCCCACGGCCGGGATGCAGTCTTGGGATCCTCGTTGCGGGTGGAAAGCGCCCGCGCCGCGGCAAAGCCCCCCACGCCCAGCGGCGAAACGCAGGATTCGGCGCCGCCGGCCACCATGACATCGGCGTCGCCCGCTTCGATCAAACGCGCCGACAGGCCGATCGCGTGCAGGCCCGTGGTGCAAGCGGTCACGACGGCGAGGTTGGGACCCTTGAAGCCGAACTTGATCGAAACATGGCCGGAGATCATGTTGATGATCGACGCCGGCACGAAGAAGGGAGAAATCCGCCGCGGACCGCGGTTGACCATCTCGGTGTGGGTTTCCTCGATCATGGGCAGGCCACCGATCCCCGACCCGATGTTGCAGCCGATCCGGGTTGCCAGCTCCCCGTCGAGCGCGTCGCCGGTCGGCAGGCCGCTGTCCTGGACGGCTTGCATCGCCGCCACCAGCCCGAGGTGGATGAAGCGGTCCATGTGGCGCGCCTCCTTTTCGGGAATCCAGTCGCCGATCGCGAAGCCCTTGACCTCGCCGGCGAACCTGCAGGAGAGATTGGCAGGATCGAAACTCTGGATCAGGTCGATGCCGCCCTTGCCGGCCGTCAGGTTGGCCCACGATTCGGCCACCGAATTTCCGACCGGGCTGACGCAACCGAGGCCCGTCACGACGACCCGCCGGCGGCTCATGAATCCTCCAGGAAACGGTGCTGCACTCCGCTCATGCGCGCTCAGGCCTTCTGATGCGTATTAGCGTAATCAATGGCGTTTTGCACCGTTGTGATCTTCTCGGCGTCCTCATCGGGAATCTCGATGCCGAACTCGTCCTCGAGCGCCATCACCAGTTCCACCGTGTCGAGCGAGTCGGCACCGAGATCGGCCACAAAGGCCTTTTCATTGGTGACCTGGGACTCTTCCACGCCGAGTTGTTCGGCGATGATTTTTTTGACACGTGCTTCGATATCGCTCATGGTTCCCTCAAAGGGTTGTAAATGAATCCGCGATTTTACCCGGGACAAAGGTGCTTTCCCCGTCCTGGGCTGCCGGGCGGACCAACCGGCGCCGACTATTTTCAGGCCATGTACATGTCGCCGTTGACGTGGATTTCCTGTCCCGTCACGTAGGCGGCCCGCGCAGAGGCCAGGAAAGCCACCGCGTGCGCGACGTCCGCGGGCTTGCCAAGGTGGCCCAATGGAATCTGGGCCAGCAGGGCTTTCTGCTGCTCGGGCGCCAGCGCGTGGGTCATATCGGTTTCGATGAAGCCCGGCGCCACGCAGTTGACCGTGATGCCGCGGCTGCCGAGTTCCCGCGCCAAGGCACGGGTCATGCCGGCGACCCCGGCCTTGGCCGCTGCGTAATTGGCCTGCCCTGCATTGCCGGAGGCGCCGACGACAGACGTGATGCTGATGATCCGTCCGTAGCGCTGCTTCATCATTGTGCGAATGACGGCGCGACTCATGCGGAAAACGGCCTTCAGATTGGTGTCCAGCACGGCGTCCCAGTCGTCGTCTTTCAGACGCAGCGCCAGCATGTCGCGGGTGATGCCGGCGTTATTCACGAGGATCTGCAAGCCGCCATGCTCTTTCGTGATGGAATCGATCAGCGCTTCAGCGGCAACGACATCGTTGACGTCCAGCCGGGCGCCGCGGCAGCCAGGGTGCGCAGCCAGGACAGCGGTGATCTTTGCAGCGCCCTCTTCGGTGGTGGCCGTGCCGATCACCCTGATGCCCTGGGCCGCGAGCTCGAGGGCGATGGCGGCGCCGATGCCGCGCGATGCGCCTGTCACCAGCGCCACCGGTGCGGAGAACACTGGAACAGTCATGCGAGTTGCCCTTTCACGTCAGCCAGGCTGGCCGGATCGAACAGCGCCAGCCCCGTGAGCGCCGGATCGATGCGCCTGCACAGGCCGGCCAGTACTTTGCCCGGTCCGCATTCGACGACCGTGTTCAGGCCGCGGGCCCTGATTGCCTGAATGCACTCGACCCAGCGCACCGGCCCGAACGCCTGCTCATACAAGGCCCCGCGAATCCGGTCAGGTTCGACCTCCACTCGCACCTCGATGTTGTTGATCACCGGAATGACGGGCGCTGCAAACGAGGTTTGTGCCAGCCTTTCACGCAGCTTGTCCGCCGCCGGCTTCATCAGGCTGGAATGGAACGGCGCCGACACCGGCAGCGGCAGCGCCCGCTTGGCGCCAGCGGCTTTCAGGAGCTCGCAAGCCTTGTCGACCGCAGCCTTGCTGCCGGCGATGACCGTCTGGGACGGGTCGTTGAAATTCACCGCTTCCACGACTTCCAGGGTATTGGCGCCGAAGGTGCGCACGGCGTCGGCGCAAACCGCAATGACGCGTTGCGCATCCATTCCCAGGATGGCCGCCATCGCGCCCGTGCCGACCGGCACGGCGTCCTGCATCGCCTGCGCGCGAAACCGCACCAGTGGCGCGGCCTGCGCCAGCGTCAGCGCGCCGGCGGCAACCAGCGCGCAATATTCCCCCAGCGAGTGCCCCGCCATCGCTGCTGGCGCCGCTCCACCTTCGGCAAGCCAGGCGCGATAGGCCGCCACACCGGCCACCAGCATCACCGGCTGCGTGTTGGTGGTCAGCGCGAGCGCTTCTTTCGGCCCCTCCCGGATCAACCGGCCCAGGTCTTCCCCGAGCGCGTCGGACGCCTCGGCCAGGGCCGCGGCAACCGCCGGGTGATCTCCCCACGCATCGAGCATGCCGACAGCTTGCGACCCCTGGCCGGGGAAAACGATCGCGAAGGACTTCATGCTTGTGGCCCGGAAAGTAAATGGGTGGGGTGTTCGAACGCAGCGTGTTCCGGAATTCAGAAGTCCAGCAGCACGGCACCCCACGTGAAACCACCACCCACGCCTTCGAGCATCAGCGTGTCGCCCCGTTTGATCTTGCCGGACCTGACTGCCGCATCCAGGGCAAGAGGAATCGACGCGGCGGATGTATTGCCGTGCTCATCCACAGTGACGACCAGCTTGTCCAGCGGCAGCTTCAGTTTCTTCGCCGTGCCCTGCATGATCCGGATATTTGCCTGGTGCGGGATCAACCAGTCAATGTCTCCCGCCGTCCGCCCCGCCTTGGCCAGAGTTGCGCGCGCGGTCTCCTCGAGCACCCCGACGGCGAGCTTGAAAACGGCCTTGCCGTCCATTTTCAGCAAGGGGTCGCCCAGCACCTTGCCGCCGGACACCGTGCCCGGCACACAGAGAATGCCCACATGCCTGCCGTCCGCATGCAGGTCGCTCGCCAGGATGCCGGGCGTCTCCGAGGCTTCCAGCACCACGGCGCCCGCGCCGTCGCCGAACAGCACGCAGGTCGTCCGGTCGCTGAAATCGAGAATGCGCGAAAACACTTCAGCGCCAATCACAAGCGCCCTGGTCGCCGTGCTGGTCTTGATCAGGGAGTCGGCGATGGTCAGCGCATAGACGAAGCCGCTGCACACGGCCTGCACGTCGAACGCAGCGCAGCCGGCAATTCCCAGCTTGTTCTGCAGGATGCACGCGGCCGAGGGAAAAATCATGTCTGGCGTGGACGTCGCAACGATGATCAGGTCGATATCGCCGGCGGCAACGCCGGCAGCGTCCAGGGCCTGCCTGGCCGCCTGCAGGCCCAAGTCGCTGCTGGTCACCCCCGAATCGGCAAAATGCCGGGCGCGAATACCGGTGCGCTCCACAATCCAATCGTCCGAGGTTTCGACCCCCCGGGCCGCCAGTTCGACTGCCAGATCGGCGTTGGTGATGCGGCGGGGCGGCAAGTAACTCCCCGTGCCCGTAATGCGGGAATAGCGGCTCATGGCATTCAGTTGATCGCGATTTCGGCCGGCCGGGCATCTGCGTCGGCCCCCGCCAGCAGCGGGCGGGCACGGGCGATGCGCATCTGGACCCGGTCCAGAAGCTGGTTTCGGGCCGCATCATACGCCCGGTTCAGTGCCTGCCCGAACGCGACCTCGTCCGCCGAGCCATGGCTCTTGAACACCAGGCCGCGCAATCCCAAAAAAGCGGCGCCGTTGTAACGGCGATGATCAACCCGGTTTTTAAACGAAGTTAAGACCGGATACGCCACGATCGCAGCAAGTTTAGTCAGCGCATTGCGAGAAAACTCCTCCTTGAGAAAACCCCCGATCATTGAGGCCAAGCCTTCGCTGGTTTTGAGCAGCACATTGCCGACGAAACCATCGCAGACCACGATATCGACCGTTCCCTTGAAGATATCGTTTCCTTCCACATTGCCATAAAAATTCAAATCGCCCGCGTTAGCTGCAGATCGAAGCAATTCACCGGCTTTTTTTATAACTTCGCTGCCTTTGATTATTTCCTCGCCGATGTTCAACAGCCCGACCGAAGGATTTTCGTCGTTGCTCAAGGCAGAAACCAGCGCTGAACCCATGACGGCAAACTGCAGCAGATGATGCTGGGTGCAATCGACGTTGGCGCCCAGGTCGAGGACTGTTGTCACACCGCCCTTGGCGTTGGGCATCGGATAGGCGATCGCTGGGCGGTCAATGCCTTCCATCGTCTTGAGCAGGTAGCGCGCCAGCGCCATCAGCGCACCGGTGTTGCCGGCAGAAACCACGGCCAGCGCCTGGCCATTCTTGACCTGCTGAATTGCCACCCGCATCGAAGAATCCTTCTTCCGGCGCAACGCAACTTCAACCGCATCGTCCATGGTGACGACTTCACTGGCATGGATGATCCGGGCGCGGGAATGATTGAAACCGGCAAGCGCCTCAGGCGACCCCACCAGGAGGAGCCGCGCTTCGCTGTGGTTCTCGAGGAATTGCCGGCAGGCAGCGAGGGTGACGCGCGGACCGTGGTCTCCTCCCATGCAATCGACGGCCAGAGTAGTCATGGGCTCAAATGTAGAGCGAACCGCAAGACCGACACCAGCATCGGGCGATGGGCGTCAAGGCAAAAGGCCGGCAGCTGCAGAGAGCAACGCGGCGACACCCGGATGGGACGCGCGATCAGGCGTCGTTCTTCGTCTTGAGCACCTTGCGACCACGGTAGAAGCCGGTGGGGCTGATGTGGTGGCGAAGATGCGTTTCGCCGGTGGTCGGCTCCACCGCGATGCCCGGAACCACCAGGGCATTGTGCGACCGGTGCATGCCACGCTTGGACGGGGACTTCTTGTTTTGCTGGACGGCCATGACGGGCTCCTGAAACTTCGTTGGCGTCGCCCTCGCGGGCGACTTTGGCATCACCTGGAAGACGGTCTGCCGGTGGATTGGAGGGGACGCAACAGGCCGTTCAGGCAGTTGCGCGAAGCCTTCGATTATAGCCCAACTGACATTTCTACCTGGGTTTCCCTGGCTTGAAACGCTGGAGCAGGGCAAAAGGATTGGCGCGCTCGGCCGATTCCGGCTCGAAATCGTCGTCAGCGACCGCCAACTTCACGGGCTCCGGGCAGACCTCATGGCGCGGCGCAACGGGCATGTCCATCAGCAATTCATCTTCGATCAGCTCGATCAGGTCAAAATTCCGGCTGAGCGCCAGCAGATCCACTTCCGAACTGTCGTCCCCGGCCATCGCGCTGTTCTCATCGGCCACAAACCGGAACGGACGCTCCACCTCGACAGCGACTTCCACCGGTGCAAGGCAGCGCTGGCACGTCAGAGGCAGGACCGTCCGGGCGCGCAGCCGCAGCCAGATCTCGGGATGCAGATGCTTCGGATTGTGGAGTTCGCCGGCCGCCGACCAGTTCAGCGCCGTGTCGGCGCCCCGGCCACCCGTCTCAGCCATCAGGCGCGGGTAGGTTTCGAGCCGGTCTGCGGCCGAAATTTTCCCCGCTTCTTCGGCAAAAGCCTTGACGTCGAGCCGCCGCGCGTCGAACACCTTCTTCATCAGGCGAGTGTAAGAGAATCGCTGGATGACTGCGGCCGACTCTTCTTTCCCCCCCGACAGCGGCCCGGCACGGCCCCTGGTGCTGGGCTCGACCTCCCGCTATCGCCGCGAGTTGCTCAACCGGCTGCAGCTGCCGTTTGAAATCGCGTCGCCGCAGGTCGACGAGGCTGTGCGGCCGGGAGAAGGTCCCAGAGCCCTCGCCTTGCGTCTCGCACTCGAAAAGGCCCGCGCCGTTGCGGCCCGCTTTCCGGGGGCGGTGGTCATCGGATCAGACCAGGTCGCGGATCTGGACGGCGACGCGATCGGCAAACCAGGGACGCACGACCGCGCCGTGGAGCAGTTGCGCCGGATGCGAGGACGGAGCGTCGTTTTCCAGACGGCAGTCGCTGTCGTTTGTGAGGCGAGCGGCTTCTCGCAAGTGGACCTGGCCGCGGTGCGCGTGCGGTTTCGGGACTTGCGCGATGACGAGATCGAGGCCTATCTGCGTGCGGAGCGGCCGTACGATTGCGCCGGCAGCGCCAGGAGCGAAGGGCTGGGCATCTGCCTGCTGGATTCGATCGACAGCGACGATCCCACGGCGCTGATCGGACTCCCGCTGATCCGGACTTGCCGGATGCTCCGGGCGGCAGGCCTCAGATTGCTGTGATGGAGCGCGGCAGGCTCTATCTGGTTCCGGCGCCCCTGGACTTCGGGTGCGCCATCCAGGCGCCGCTGCGCGACGTCTTGCCCGAGGGCACGCTGCTGCGCGCGTCGCTGCTGACCCACTGGATCTGCGAGAACGCGAAGTCCGCGCGCGGCTACCTGAAACGGATCAACGAACTGCATCCGCTGGCCAGGCCGTTGCAGGAACTGCAGATCCATGAACTTCCACGCGAAGTGCACAAGAAGGGCGACCACGGCGGCAACTTTGACGCAAAGCCGCTGCTGGGCGCTGCCCTCGACGGCAACGACATCGGCCTGCTCAGCGAAGCCGGCATGCCGGCTGTGGCCGACCCGGGCTCCTCGGTGGCACGCGCGGCACATGACCTGGAAATCGAGGTGGTGCCTCTGGTCGGGCCAGTGTCGCTGCTGCTGGCACTGGCCGCCAGCGGCCTCAACGGCCAGAACTTCGCTTTTGTCGGCTATCTGCCGCAGGAAGCCAGCGAGCGGGCTCGTCGCATCCGCGAGCTCGAGGCGCACGCCCTGAAAACCGGACAGAGCCAGCTGTTCATCGAAACGCCTTACCGCAATGCTGCCTTGTGGCTAGCCTTGCTGCAGACGCTGCAGCCCAACACCCGGTTGGCGGTCAGCAGCGGGTTGACGCTGCCCCAGGCAGTGAACCTGAGTTTGCCAGCGACCGCCTGGAAGCGGCAGCCGGCTCCGCTTGACAGCAACACTCCGGCAGTGTTCCTGATCGGCCGCTAGCGCAGGTTAGGGATGGCCTTGAGCGCGTGAATTGCGCCGTCCCCCATGGCGGCCCCGAATTTCTTGGCCAGCCGCTCGGCGACGTTGTCACGGCGCGTGTAATCCACCAGGTCTTCGGCCTTGACGATTTCACGCGCCACGAAGTCGAGGTTGCCGAGCTGGTCGGCCAGCCCCAGCTCCACGGCCTGCTGGCCAGTCCAGAACAGGCCGCTGAACAGCTCCGGTGTCTCCTTGAGCCGTGCGCCACGGCCGGCCTTCACTGCGTCGATGAACTGGCGGTGGATCTGGTCGAGCATGGCTTGCGCGTAGGCGCGCTGCCTGTCGGTCTGCGGACTGAAGGGGTCCATGAAGCCCTTGTTCTCGCCAGCCGTCATCAGGCGCCGCTCCACGCCCAGCTTGTCCATCAGGCCGGTAAAGCCGAACCCCTCCATCAGGACGCCGATGCTGCCGACGATGCTCGCCTTGTCGACAAAGATCTTGTCGGTCGCGGAGGCGATGTAGTAGGCCGCGGACGCGCAGGTCTCCTCGACCACGGCATAGACCGGCTTTTTGTATTTGCCCTTGAGTCGCCGGATCTCGTCGTAGACGATGCCGGCCTGCACCGGGCTGCCGCCAGGGGAGTTCACCAGCAGCACGACCGCTTTCGCGCCTTCGTCTTCGAAGGCGGCGCGCATGGCGGCCACGATGAATTCGGCGCTGGCATCGGCGCCTGAAGCGATTTCTCCCTTGATCTCGATCACCGCCGTGTGCGGCAGTGACTTGTCGGTTCCCGACCCTCCCCGGTGCATGGCGGCCCACAGCAGGAACAGAATGAGCGCGAGCCACGAAAGCCGGAAGAAGTTGCGCCACCGGCGGGCTGCCCGCTGTTCTTCCAGCGTGGCGAACATCAGTCTTTCGAGCGTGGCTCGCTCCCAGCCAGGCGGACGGGGCTTGCCGTCGAGGTCGGTTTCCATCGCGGGAGCAACGCGGGCGACGCGTGGTTCACCCGGAGTCTCTTCCGGCGGCGGGCCGGCTGGCGATTCGGTCATGTCAGAACTTCAGGGGTTGGAGGTTGTGGGCAGTATGCCAGTGCACCACGCCATCGCACTCGGTCAGGGTGATCCTGACCAGGCCGCCGCGGCATGGGCCGCCGGCGCAGCTTCCGGTGTCGGGGCGGTACACCGCGCCGTGGGTCGAGCACAGCAGCCAGCGCCCGCTGTCGTCGAAAAAACGGTTGGGCTGCCAGTCCATCTCCATGGCGACGTGGGCGCACCGGTTCAGGTAGGCGTACGCCAGCCCGTCGAAGCGAACTGCGAAGGCGCGGCAGGTCTGGCCGCCGAAGACCACGTCGAACGGAACCGCTTCGCCGCCATTGGCCAGGTCGGTCGAGTTGCAGAGCGCGACCGGCACACGCACGCAGTGCCTCAGGCGTGGTCCAGCAGCCACTGGTGCAGTTGCGGCACGGAATGCGCAACGAACAGCGGCTTCAGGTCGTGGAAGGTCTCCGGCGCGTGGGCGCCGTAGCTCACGCCGACGCGGGGACAGTGCGCGTTCAGCGCCATCTGAAGATCGTGGGTGGTGTCGCCGACCATCAGGGTGCGGTCCGGGGTGGTTCCCAATTCGCCCATCAACTCCAGCAGCATCCGCGGATCGGGCTTGCCCGCTGTCTCGTCGGCTGTCCGCGAGCCATCGAACAGGCTCTTCAGCTCCACGCTGCGCAGGGCCTCGTCCAGTCCCCGGCGCGACTTGCCAGTCGCCACCGCGAGGCAGTGGTGACGCGCCTTGAGATCGGCCAGCAGCGGCAGGACGCCGTCAAACAGGGCGAGATCGTTTTGGTGGGAGGCGTAGTGATGCCGGTAGCGGCTGCCAAGCTCTGCGTATTTCGATTCGGGAACGTCCGGCGCCGCATGGGCCAGTGCCTGCATCAGCCCCATGCCGATGACATACGACGCGGCCTGGTCCGATGGCACGGTACCGCCGACATCGGCAACCGCACGCTGGATGCAGAGCACGATGCTCCGGGTCGAATCGAACAGCGTGCCGTCCCAGTCGAATGCAATCAGGTCAAAGTGGCGCGGGCGCAATCGGGTCATGGTCGGCAAATTTCCTGAGTTCGGCCGGCAGCGGGGAGACCAGTTCGATCCGTTCGCCGCTGGAAGGATGGTTGAACTGTAAACGCCATGCGTGCAGGAACATGCGCTTGAACTCCAGCTTTTGCAGCGACTTGTTGAGTTCGAAGTCGCCGTATTTGCCGTCCCCGGCGATCGGATGGCCCTTCGACGCGAGGTGAACGCGAATTTGGTGGGTGCGGCCGGTTTTGATCGTGACTTCGAGCAGGCTGAAGACGCCGTCAGCGATGGCAACGCGTCGCGCGACCCGCACAAGGGTGATTGACCTCATCCCGTCGGGGTCGTCCTTCGCCACCACCTTGACTCGCCGCTCTCCATCGGCCTGCAGGTATTTGTGCAACGCAGCGTCGATGACCTTGGTGCGCGCCGGCCAGGCGCCCGCGACGAGTGCCAGGTAGGTCTTGCCGGTGTCGCGCTCGCGGAACTGGTCCTGCAGATTGGTTAGCGCCGAGCGCTTCTTGGCGACCAGCAGGATGCCTGAGGTGTCACGGTCCAGCCGGTGCACCAGTTCCAGAAACCTGGCCGCCGGCCGGGCCTGCCGCAACTGCTCGATCACCCCGAAGCTCACGCCGCTTCCCCCATGCACCGCAACCCCCGCCGGTTTGTCGATTGCAATCAGCAGCTCGTCTTCAAACAGCACCGGAAATTCCCTGGCCGGCGCGGGATGCTCCGATTTCCCTGCGGCCGTTTCTGAAACGCGCACTGGCGGCAGCCGGATCCTGTCACCCGCGGCGACGCGCGTGTCGGCCGAGGCGCGACCCTTGTTCACCCGCACTTCGCCGCTGCGGATGATGCGGTACACATGGGTCTTGGGCACGCCTTTGAGATGGCGGATCAGGAAGTTGTCCAGCCGCTGACCCGCCGACTCTTCGTCCACATCCAGCCATTTCACCTGCGCATTTGCAGCCTGTCCATTGCCCCCTATAATGTGTTTCACTAGCGTAACGCTGTAAGTGGTTGATTTGTCTGGAGTTTAGTCCACACACTGCCACCGGCTGCGCTGGAAGGTCGATGCCACTGGCAACGGACGCGCGCAGCTTGCAGGCTCGATGGCTGCAGTCGCCCGCCCCGCCGCCGGAGCTGCCGACACTTTGAAATACTGATAC
>JANXVP010000303.1 GCA_025351615.1 Ramlibacter sp.
CCGACAGCCTTTTCGAATTCGCGAATCTGCTGGCTGAGCGGCGGCTGGCTGATGTGCAGGCGTTCCGCGGCGCGGCCGAAATGCAGTTCTTCGGCGACGGCGATGAAGGCCCTGACGGAACGGGAGACGAGCGGCATTAGGTCGATATCCAGCTTAATCGTGCGGCAATTTTATATTGGACATATCAATACGCCGTGCCTAACCTGCCTGCGCGTCCCCACTCACCGATCCCGAGGAACCCAATGAACGTGCAGCAGATCCTGAAACCCCTGATGCTGGCCGCCGTCGCTTTCTGCGCGGTTGCCGGCCCGGCGCACGGCCAGAGCGCCGCCTATCCGTCCAAGCCGGTTAACGTGATCGTTCCGTTCGGCGCCGGCAGCGTGACCGACCTGCTGGCTCGCATCATGGCCCAGCGGCTCGGCACCGCGATGGGCCAGAGCTTCGTGGTGGACAACAAGGCCGGCGCAGACGGCAACATCGGGGCCGCCTACGTTGCCGCCGCGGCGCCCGATGGCTACACGCTGCTGATGGGCGCGGCCAGCACCAATGCAATCAACCCCAGCCTGCACAAGAACCTGAAGTTCAACGCCCTGCGCGACTTCACGCCCATCACCAACGTGGCGGGCGTGCCCAACGTGCTGGTGGTCGGCCCCCAGGTGCCGGCGCGCACCGTCAAGGAATTCATCCAGCTGGCCGGCAAGGACAAGTACAGCTACGCGTCCAGCGGCGCGGGCGGCAGCATGCACCTGTCCGGCGAGCTGTTCAAGGCGCTCACCGGCACCGACCTGCTGCACATCCCGTACAAGGGCGGCAGCGCGCCGGTGATGGACGTGATGGGCGGACGCGTCAATGCCATGTTCTGCAACCTGCCGCTGTGCCTGCCGCACATCCGCTCCGGCAAGCTCACGGCGCTGGCGGTCACTTCCAGCAAGCGCTCGCCGCTGCTGCCCGAAGTGCCCACCATGGCCCAGGCCGGCGTCACCGGATACGACGTGGTCGGATGGTTCGGCTTGTTCGCGCCGGCCGGTGTGCCCAAGCCGATCATCGACCGCCTGAACCTTGAGGCGGTGCGCATTTTGAAAGACCCGCAGGTGCGGGAACTGCTGCTGGCGCAGGGCGCCGAACCGGTTGGAGATTCGCCCGAGGAGTTCGCCGTGTTCGTGAAGAAGGAGCATGACCGCTGGGCCAACATCATTCGCGATTCCCGCATCACCCTCGAGTGAGCGGCGCAATGAAGAAGCCTGCGAACGAGCTGACTGCGCTGGAGGCGGCGCGCGCCATCGAGGCCGGCAGCCTCTCCAGTGAAGCCCTGGTGCGGGCCTGCCTGGACCGCATCACGGAGCGCCATACGCAGGTGCTGGCCTTCACCGCTTTCGATCCCGAGCTCGCACTCGCCGCTGCCCGCCATGCCGACAGCGCGCCCGGCGGCCTGCTGCGCGGGATCCCGTTTGCCGTCAAGGACATCATCGACACGGCGGACTACGTCACGGCCTATGGCTCACCGATCTACGCTGGCCATCGGCCGCGCGCCGACGCGGGCTGCGTGGCGTTGGCGCGCGAACGCGGCGCAGTGGTTCTGGGCAAAGTGGCAACCAGCGAGTTCGCCACCCAGTCGCCGAGCGCCACGCGCAACCCGCGCAACCCTGGCCACACGCCGGGCGGCTCCTCCAGCGGGTCGGCTGCGGCTGTTGCCGACTGCATGGTGCCGGTGGCGTTCGGCACCCAGACCACCGCCTCGATCGTGCGGCCCGCGTCGTATTGCGGTGTCGTCGGTTACAAGCCCACCTTCGGCTTCATCGGCACCGCCGGCGTGAAGCCGCTGAGCCCGACCCAGGACACGGTCGGCGTGCTCGCGCGCACGGTGGCCGACGCCGCCTTCTTCGCTTTCGGGCTGCATGGCGCGCGGGCCGTGTCGCAACCCGACCTGCGGCCGCGCCTGGCGGTGTGCCACTCGCGCCAGTGGGACGCGCTGCGCCCGGAAATGGCACAGGCCATCGAGCAGGTGGCTGTGGCAACCGAACGCCAAGGCGCAACGGTAAAACGGATCACGTTGCCGGCCGAACTGGACGACCTGGTGGCACTGCAGATGCGGCTCTTCGCCTTCGAAGCACGCCAGTCGCTGGCGCACGAGCGGCTGCATCACCGCGATCATTTCAGCCCCCGCCTGCAGGCCCGGCTGGACGGCGGCGTCGGCATCTCCGCGGCCGAGTACCTCGCCATGCGCCAGCGCGCCGCCCAGGCGCGGCACAAGGTGCATGACCTGTTCGACGGTGTCGATGCATTGCTCTACCCGCCCGCGCAAGGCGAGGCGGATGCCGGGCTGATCGATTCGGGCTCGGCCCAGTTCGGCGCCCTGTGGAGCCTGCTGCACCTGCCCTGCGTGGCTGTGCCGGTCGCCACGGGACCTGCGGGCTTGCCGCTGGGGATACAGGTGATCGGCGCCTATGGGGATGACGCGCGGCTGCTGGCCGTGGCGGAGTTCGTCAGCCGGGTGGCGCGCTGAGGAGAGGATGCCATTGCGGATGGTGCCGGGGACGCGGCCGACCCGGATGCGGGCGTTGCCCTGCTACGGGCATCCCGGCTTCATTGCGCCATGACAAGTGGCAGCGGCACGTCACCGCGCGACAGCAGCAGTGCCTGCGCCTGCGCCGTGCCGATCGCCTCCTCGCCCAGGCTCTGCATGTAGAACGACAGCTTGCGTTGCCGCTGCGCGATCAGCATGCGGCTGTCGCTGTCCACCGGTGGCCGGCGCACGGCGCCGGCGGGTAAGCCGTGGGGGGTCCGAGCAGAAACGAGTTTAGGGGAAAAGTGGGGGAGCCACGGAGGTCGGCAGCCGTTACGGCGCCGATGACACCTGGGTTTCGAATCGGCGCGCGCCGGTCTCGACCGCAGCGAAGTCAGGTTCGTGCGAGGCTAAACCACTCCGACCACGGTCTGGCTGGCGGGCACCGTGTCGCGGAACGAGGGTCGCTCCCACAGCCGCTGCGCGAGCGCGTCCAGCTGGGCGTGGCGTCGCCATGGCAGCTCCGGGTAGCGCAGCTCCATGAACTGCAGCAGCGTGCCGACAGCGATGTCGCCGAGGCTGAATGCATCGCCCACGGCGTAGTCGCTGCCCGCGTCGATGCGGCGCGCGATCTCGTCGACCGCGGCTTCGACCTTCGCCTGCTGGCGGGCTAACCACGGCGTGCTGCGATGTGCCTCGGAACGCTGGCGCTCCATGAACACCAGGACAATCGCGTCGCACGCGCCGTCGGCCAGCACCTCGAGACGCTTTGCAGCAAGCAATTGATCCACGTTGCGGGGGAACATGGTTGGCTGCGGGAAGCGCAGCTCCAGGTATTCGAGGATGAACCGGGACTCATAGAAGCACTCACCGTCGTCCAGAATCAGCACCGGAATCTTTCCGAGTGGGTTGTAGCGCGGCGCGGTCGCGCCGGCGTTCCACGGCACCTCCGTCACCAGCTCGAACGGAATGCCTTTCTCGTGCAGCGCGATTCGCACCTTGCGCGCATACGGGCTGGGTGTGGCACTGAGCAGCTTCAAATTGCGCCATCTTTCACTTGCCGCTGGGCAGAGAAGAACATCTCGCCCTGCACCAGCACGGCGGCCACCTCGAAGGGATGCGAGTGCGTCGAGGTGACCTTGCCGGGCGCCCAGCGGCGTTCAAGCACTTCGTCATAGCCCCTGGCGAGCGCGTCGGCGCGGTAGCTTTCGAAATCGGGGAGACGGTCCATGGCGGATTCCTTGGGGGGGCGGTGGGTTGCGAGCGAATCGGCAAATGCGGCGACCGCCGCAGCCCCGCAGCATTATGGGTATTTCGCTTTCGTCATTGCCCTTCAGTCGACGCGCAGGTTGGCGTCCTTCACGACTTTGTTCCAGCGGGCCAGGTCGGTCTTGATCTGCTGCCCGAATTCCTCCGGCCTGTTGCCTACCGGCTCGAAGCCGCCCTGCTGGTACTTCTCGCGGATCTCGGGCAGCTGCAGCACGGCATGGACTTCACGCTGGATGCGCTCGACGATGCTCTTCGGCGTCTTCGCCGGAGCCAGCAGGCCGTACCAAGAGCTGACTTCGAAGCCGGGCAGCCCGGATTCGGTCATCGTCGGCACTTCCGGAAGCACCTCCGAGCGCTTGGCGCTGGACACCGCAATCGGCCGCAGTCGACCGTTTTTGAGGAAACCGGCGATGGTAGGGATCACCGTGTAGATCAGCGAGATCTGGCCACCGGCGACATCCGTCACGGCCTGGCCGCCGCCCTTGTATGGCACGTGGCGCAGCTTGGCGCCGGAACGCAGCGCCAGCAGCTCGCCCGCAAGGTGCGTGGTTGTCCCCGCGCCAGAGGAGCCGAAGCTCAGGCCGCCCTGTTGCTTGGAATATTCGACCAGTTCCATCAGCGACCTGGCCGGCACGGAGAAGTGCGCGGCCAGGATCAGCGTTGCGTCGTTCAGCTTGGTGATGGGCTCGAAGTCCTTGAGCGTGTCGAACGGCGCCTTGATCAAGTTGGGCGCCACCACCATCGAACCGTCGAAGCCCATGAGGATGGTGTAGCCGTCCGGCGCGGCACCGGCCACCAGCTGTGCGCCGATGTAGCCGGACGCACCGGGGCGGTTCTCGATCACCACCGGCTGGCCCAAGCGCTCGCCCAGCTTCCCGCTGATGGAGCGGACGACCGCGTCGCCCCCACCGCCGGGAGCGAAGGGCACGATGATCTTGACGGGCCTGGTAGGCCAGTTGTCCTGGGCCGCGGCCCTGGCGGCGGCGCCGGCCATGGCCACGGCCAGTGTCAGCTTGAGCAGGAAGGGGAACTTCATCGACTTGTCTCCGGTGGAGTCATCAGGGGGAGGCGCGTACGGGATCTCAGCGGTCCCACACCTCATCGGGAACCGGCAGGCCGGCGAGGTCCTGGGGGGTGAGCGGGCCGTTGGGCGGGGTGCCATGGTTTTTGAGCATCAGCATCACCTGGCGGGTGTGCTGCGCGGCGTGCCAGGTGGTGCGCTCCAGCACGTCGTGC
>JANXVP010000304.1 GCA_025351615.1 Ramlibacter sp.
TTCTGTGTTCGGGAGTCACCATGCGCCGCGCGGCTTGGATTTTGGAATGCTCTTACAACACGGTCCGCTCGCGACTGCCTTGGCTGGCCGACAAGGCCAGGGCAGCCCACGAGGTGGCGCTGGCGTCCGGCGACCTCGACACCAGCTACATCCAGTTTGACGAGATGCAGAGCTTCGAGCACTCGTCGGCCAAGCCCCTGACCATCGCCTTGGCTGTCCGGGCCAAGACCGGGCAAATCCTCGCGGCGAAGGTTGGTCGCATCCCGTCCCACGGGCACCTAGCCGCCAAGGGCAAAGCACGCTATGGCTGGACCCGGAACGAGTCGGCCAAGGCCTGCCTCGCCGCCTTGCGGCAGGCCGGACGCGTCGCCAAGCCAGACGTGACGGTCGCCTGCGACAGGGCCACCCCTTATCCGGGCTACGTCGCCAAGGCGCTCCCGAAGCGGGTGTCGCCTACGGTTAGTGCCCACGCCGCCAGAGGCGGGGCAGGCGGGGACTTCGACCCGCTGTTCAAGCTCAATCACAAGTGCGCGGTCATCAGGTCGGACGTGGCATGCATGGCCCGCAGGACGTGGGCAACGACCAAGAAGCGGGGCCGCCTCCAGGACCGTCTGGACCTGTTCATAGCGGTCCACAATGGCTACGCGTTCGGATAAACCGGACAACGCGGCACTATGTCTGCTACATCAAGTTAGACCGCAATGAATTCCTTCTGGACCGAGCATTGGTGGGCAATCCCGGTGTGGATTGCTGGGGGACTGCTCTTTGCCGCAGCCGCTGCGTATGCGCGCCGGAATCCTAAGGCGCGCTCTAGCAGGGTCGTCTTCTTTATATTTCCGCTGCTCAACCCGAATTCAACTGGCGCTCGCGCCGCGCCGTGGGCAATGTGGCTTGCACTGATTGCGGTGTTCGCCTTGCTCGCCTTTGAGGTCCTTGAACGATGGAACCAGTAAGCGAAAAGACGGCGGGTCCACTTGCGGTCTAACCGGTCGTTCCGGTCAACTCCGATGTAGAGCTCATGGTCAGCAAACGCATCGTCGCCGCAGCCTATGTCGCCATCGCGCTGATGCTTGTGGTCTTTTGGCTTGGGATACACACCCTTGTCCGGCGTCTCCTTCTGCTTGTGTTTGTTGTTGGTTTCCGTGTGGCCGCGCTCGTTGTTGCAGACTCGTGGGTGAAGGTCTTCCGGCGTCAGCCGAAATTTGAAGACGAAGTCGAACGATGAGCTCCAGCGCAACGCCAGGTTGTTTTATGCACACTCAACTGAGCCAGCTAGGAACAGTTCGTTCTTCAGCCGACCGAAGAAGCCTTCGCACGCTGCGTTGTCAGGCGAGCATGCCTTGCGCGACATCGAGCGAGTGAGTTTCGCGTCGCTCATTCTTGATAGCCAGCCTGGCCAGCGGTAGTGGCCGCCACGATCGGAGTGGACCACAGGCCGATCGGTGGTCTGCGCTACCGTCTCGATGGCAGCATCAAGCATGGTGTTGACCAGCTCGGCATTCGGATTCGTTCCAATGGTCCAGCTCACCACCATCCCATCGAAGCAGTCGATGATGGGCGACAGATAGACCTTGCCCGCAGGAATCTGGAATTCGGTGATGTCGGTGAGCCACTTCTCATTGGGTGCCGCGGCCTGGAAATCGCGGTTGATGATGTTCTCGGGTGCCGGACTGATCTCGCCAAGATAAGACGCGTACCTGCGCCGCTTGGGCTTTGCAACGACCAAGTGCTCTTGCTTCATCAGCCGCTGCACCACCTTTTCTGAGATCGCAACTTCCTGCCTGGTCAGCGAAGCCTGCAGCCTGCGGTAGCCGTAGCAGCGATGGTTCGACTCAAAGATGTCGGTGATGGATTGCCGCACCGAGTGGTACTTGTCGCCCACCGCCGTACGGGCCCGATGGTAGAAGTATGAACTACGCGCAAGACCCAACTGTGCAAGGAGCTCTGGCAGGCCATGGTGCTCCCTGAGGGCGTCAATCAGCAGCGTCTTCTCCCGGTTGGTCAGGAGCTGCAGATCGACGCCCAGGCCTTTTTTTAACAGTTCATTGGCCTTGTTCAAGAGGTCCCGCTCAAGCTGCAGTTGACGGATGTCGCGCTGCAAGGCTTCAAGCTGGCGTTCCAGTTCCGCCCGCTCTGGCGCCGGCGGGGAGTTGTTCTTGCGTTTCATGGATGCGGGAGCCTCTCGGCCCAGTAGCTGGTTCTTCCAGTTGTACAACGTGGGCCGGCACACGCCGAGTTTGTCGGCCACAGCCTGCGCACTGTCCTGCCTAGTGCAAAGCGCGACGATACCCGCTCGCTTCAACGCCGCGGGGTAGCTTCGCTGGCCCACACTACCAACGACGGCCCTTCTAGTCTCAGGAAGGGCCTCACGAATCCAGGCTGTCAGCGTTCCCCGACAGGGGTAGCCCAGCGCCCTTATGGTGGCGGCAATGCATCGATCGTGGGCGAGGTAGTGCTCGAGAGCGGCCGCCTTCTGCGCTTGCGAGAACTTCGGATCCCTTCCTGCATAACCCACCGGCAGGTCGAGCCGCTGCTGATACGCGCGGTACCAGCCCTTCAAAGCATTCTTGGTTGGGTAACCCAGCTGCCTGATGGTGGGCCGGACGCGTTTGCCCAGCTTGATGTAGAGCTCAACAGCTCGAATTCTGTCGTCGTAGGAATACATGAACTACCTCCTGGTAGTCCAAGTTTTCGTCCGCACCCCCGAGCCCCGCATGTGGAAGAAGTTGGCCAGTGACGGCGCCGAAGCGCTGCGGCTCTTGACGAGCGGGACGTGGATTGGCTGTCTGCTCGACAGTCCGGTTTAAATCCGTTCCATTATTTGCAGTTGGACAATCACCAGACGGTCTTCGATGCCGGCTTTACTGATTAGCCGCCGATGCTATCCGTCGAGATAAGGGCAGCAGGCTCAGGAAACCCGGCAGGAATGCCGGGCGCATTCACCGCTGTCCCCGCCTGGATACTCGCACCTACCGCGATGTTAAGGTTCAGGATCTGTCGCAGCAGGTCCGATTTCACAGAGAAGCCGTACGCATCCAACACGGCGGCGTCGAGTGCCTCATGTGCTTGCCTCAGCGGATTCTTCTTCCCCGGAAGATCGAGCGTCTTGTAGAGCACCCGCAGCCCGCCATGAACGCTCACGAGGGCAGCATTCCTGACCGCACGGAGGTTTTTCGCGGCGCTAGCGACGGCGACGACCGATTTTGTCGATGGCGTTTGAGGCCAAGGGAACGTGTCGAACACCGACTCTGAGGAGTAGCGCGGGTCGGACTTCATGTTTGAGCGTTTGTTCATGAACCACTCAACATGCGCAGATGAATGAAGGATTCCGAAGCTGTAGTCGTCCTCAAACGCGAACACTTGCAGCGCGTCACCTGGCCGCACATTGCGTGAGAGGAAAAAGAAGATGGGCTTGGTGGTAACGCGTGAGCAGGCGACGAACAGCGACATAGGCTTGAGCGCGGCGACCATGTCCGCACGGCCCCACGACAACTGCCACCAGC
>JANXVP010000318.1 GCA_025351615.1 Ramlibacter sp.
CAACTGGTTCTTGTCGTCGTGCTGGGACGTGCACACCTTCGTGGTCCCCGTCATCGGGCATGAGCGCGGCCTGTCGGCGTCGGTGATCGGCACCATCCTGGGAGGCTTCGCGGTGGCCGCGGCGCTGATCCGGCTGCTGATTCCACACATCGCCGCGCACCGGAAGGAATGGGCTGTAATCAGTGGCGCGATGGCCGCCACCGCGATTCTTTTCGCAATCTATCCGTTGCTGCAATCGGCGCTGTCGATGGGCATCTGCTCGATGCTGCTGGGCGTGGCGCTCGGGACCGTGCAGCCCATGGTGATGAGCACGCTGCACCAGATCACGCCCGAGCACAGGCATGGCGAGGCCGTGGCGCTGCGGGTGATGGCCATCAATGCCTCCAGCGTCGCAATGCCCATGCTGTTCGGGCTGGCCGGCACCTTCATCGGGATCGCCGGCGTGTTCTGGTTTGTCGGCGCCGCGGTCGGCCTGGGCACCCGGCTGGCATGGGGCCTGCGGTCCGGGGACCATTAGGCCTGTTCAGGGCAATTGCGGCTGATGATGGCTAGAGGCGATAGAACTGCTTGATGATCGCCCAGGCGGTTTCGGGATCATCCGCATACTGGAACAGCTTCAGGTCGTCGGGGGAGATCATGCCTTCGTCGATCAGGACGTCGAAGTTGATCAGGCGCTTCCAGTAATCGGACCCGAACAACACGATCGGCACCTGCCTGGACTTTTTGGTTTGCACCAGCGTGATCACCTCGAACAGTTCGTCGAGCGTGCCGAAACCTCCCGGAAAAGCCACCAGCGCCTTGGCTCGCATCATGAAATGCATCTTGCGCAGGGCGAAGTAGTGGAACTTGAACGACAGCGCGGGCGTCACGTAGGGGTTGGCGGCTTCTTCCATCGGCAGCGCGATCGCCAGACCCACACTGATTCCACCGCCCTCGTGAGCGCCGCGATTGGCGCCTTGCATGATGCCGGGGCCGCCGCCGGTGCAGATGAATAGCATGTCGGCTGGCTCCTTGCCGGCACTGTAGTGCGCGACCATCTTGCCGAATGCTCGGGCCTTTTCGTAGTAATGCGCGTTGCGCGCCAGTGCCCTGGCGCGCCGCAGCAGGCTTTCGTCGCCGCTGGCCTCGGCGGCCGCCACCAACGCGGCGGATTCCTCGTCGCTGCGAAAGCGCGCGCTGCCGAACACAACGATGGTGTTCTCGATGCCCAGGGCCTGCTGCTCCAAGTCGGGCTTGAGCAGTTCCAGCTGGAAGCGGATGCCGCGCGTTTCGCGGCGCAGCAGGAACTCGGGATCGGCAAAGGCCAGGCGCGACGCGTCAGGCTCGAGCGGCAGTCCAGTGTCGGAATGGGCCTTCAGCGTCGCCCAGGCGTCCGACAGGCGTTTGTCGTGAATGTTGCGGGTGGAATTCATGCTGCCATTCTGCGGCCAATCGTCGGCGCTGGCGCTGCCGGACCGTTGCCGGTATGCTTGCGCGCAAATCGCATCCGAGGGACTGACTTGAACCCGCTGGCTTACCACGTCCTGCTCGAAGGCCGCCGAATGGGGCCCTACGATCGTCGCACCATCGTCGGATTGCGCATCAAGAACACGCTGACCAGCGAACATCGGCTCGAGGCCAGCGACGGCAGCCGGCTCAGCGTTGCCGAACTGGTGGGCCGTCAGACCGCCGCGGCGCAATTCAATCCCATGCTCAGCGGCAGTTATTCGGCCGCGAAGGCGACCTGCAGCGCCTGGTTGATCGACCGTGAGCGAGGCCCGGCCGGCATTCCCGCGTTCCGCGGCGAAGTCGAGGTGCGGGTGCATGCCGACGTGCTGCGCATTGCCGGAAGGCACCGGCACGGGTTCGCTCTCCAGGACGTCAGGGTCAAGCTGCCGCTGAACGACATCGCTTTTTTTCGGACCGAGGGGTCCCGGCTGGACCTGTGGCTGCGCAGCGGTGACCCGCAGGCAAATCCCGTCGTGCTTCAGCGGTTGGCACTGGACCTGTTCAGCGACGATGCGGTGCGCGATCTGATGCAGTGGATCCCCGGTGCGCAGCGCTGGCCCGAGCCCTCTTGCGTGCCCGTTCCATCGTGGGTGACAGTGCCGGTCGCCGCGGTGAGCCCCTTTTTGTGGGTCGCCGTGTTCGGCGTCGTGATGGTGGCGGGCCTCGTGCTGCTGGTGCTGCTGCGACGCCGCTTCTGAGTCGCTCGCGCCGGGTTGGCCGGGACCAGGCCCGCGCCGTGACGTGGCGTGGCGGCAGTCCCCTGTCAGGCGGTGCGCCGCCGCAGCCAGCGCAGGAGGGGCTCGCGAGCCGGGGCAAGGCCCTTGTACGCGAGGACGGCGGCGCTCATGGACGCGAGGGAATCGTGAAGGCGCTGTGCCTGGTCGCGGGTGGACACGGCGCGCGCCAGCGGCTGCACCATCACCCGGATCGTGAAGACTGCCTGCCGCGTGCCCCGGCCCACCGGAAAGAAGGTCTGGCGCTCGGCACGCAGGAAGCACCAGGCGACGAACGTATCGTCATCTGGCGCCGCCGGCCACGCAGTGCGGGCATGGCGGCGCGGATGCTGGTCATGGCGCGCAGAAGGCGAAACCGTCCAGACGTGGCGTTCCCAGCAATGGCCACCGGTCACCAGATCCACCAGCTGTCCGCCGGCCGACTGCAGCAGGGCGTTGTCCGCCACCGGCGCGTGCACGGCCGCGAAGGGCAGTCCCAGCTTTTCTTCCGGCGCCCAGTGCGAAGGAACGCAGACGCACAGCCAGGGCAGGGCGGTCGTTGCGCCGTCCAGAACTGCAAGGTCTTCTTCGAAAGCCAGCTCCATCGGGCTCTGGCTGGCCACAGGGGAGGCTGGCAAGTCGAGCGCGGCTTGCGCGGCGATCGCCTCCAGAGCCGGAGTCGGATCGAAGCCGGCGATGCAGTGGCGGGACTGCCCGGCCCGCAGCACACCGAGCTTTTCCTGGTAAAGCGCGCTGGCAGGAGCCAGCGCCGTCAGCTGCGACGCGCCCGACGCCAGCCGCCGCAGGCCCGGCTGCATCCGGAATGGCACTGCGATCTGGCTGAAGTCGAAGTTCATGAGAAAGTTGGCCCCCACGCTTGCAGCCTGGGGCGGCCCGTCGGTGCGCAAGTCAAAGGGCTCCTCTCGCGGAGCCTTTGGATTGGGCCGCGCGACCTAGACGCGCTTGCGGTATTCGCCGGTGCGGGTGTCGATTTCTACCTTGTCGCCTTGCGCCACGAAGATCGGCACACCGATATCGAAGCCGGTCGCGATCTTGGCGGGCTTGAGCACCTTGCCCGAGGTGTCGCCTTTGACCGCCGGCTCGGTCCAGGTGATCTCGCGCTCGACGCTGGTGGGCAGTTCCACCGAGATCGCCTTGCCGTCGTAGAAGACCACTTCGACCGGCATGCCGTCCTCGAGATAGTTCAGCGCGTCGCCCATGTTCTCGGCTTCGACTTCGTACTGGTTGAATTCGCTGTCCATGCAGACGTACATCGGGTCGGCGAAGTAGGAGTAGGTGCAATCCTTTTTGTCCAGCACGACCTGGTCGATCTTGTCGTCGGCCTTGAACACGACTTCAGTGTTGAAGTTGGCGATCAGGCTCTTGAGCTTCATGCGCACAGTGGCGGAATTGCGACCGCCGCGGCTGTACTCGGTCTTCAGGACGACCATCGGGTCCTTGCCGTTCATGATGACATTGCCGGCGCGGATTTCTTGAGCGGTTTTCATAGCGGAATAGGCGAAAAGTAGGCCACGGCGATCGCCCGGTCGGACGGTCTGCGGCGGGGCGCAAAAGGCGCAAAGCCCTGTATTTTAGCGTGTTCTGGCTGGGCCTCGACAGCACGGCGGGTCAGGCTGGCTTCAGTGTGCAGGCCCCACACTCAGCCTAATGAGGATTGCACGAGTTGCGAGCCCCGATCGGGGCGCATGGGATGGTCGCTGGACCCTCGCAGCCCTGGCGCTTTTGCTGGCCTGGGACGCGAGCGGGCTGGATCTGCCGCTGGCCCGGCTGGCCGGCGGCAGCGGGTTCTTCCCGTGGCGTGAGCATTGGCTGCTGGCTCGCGTGCTGCATGCGGACGCGCGCGATGTCGCGTGGCTGGTGGGTGCCTGGCTGCTGGCGGGGGTGTGGTGGCCGACCGGCGTCCTGAAGCGACTTTCCCGTGGCGCCCGGGTGGAGTGGGCGGTCAGCGCTTTTTTGGGCGTTCTGCTGGTGAACCTGCTCAAGTATGCAAGTCCCACCAGCTGCCCGTGGGACCTGGCCGAATTCGGGGGATCGGCACGCTACGTCAGCCATTGGGCCTGGACCGTCGCCGATGGAGGTCCGGGGCACTGCTTCCCCGCTGGCCACGCCACGGCGGGGTTTGCCTTTCTCGGTGGTTTTTTTGTGTTGCGCGAGGGCTCGCCGCGCCATGCGGTGGCCTGTCTCGCAGTGGCGCTTTCGGTGGGGCTCGTCCTGGGCGTGGCGCAGCAACTGCGAGGCGCCCATTTCATGAGCCACACGCTGTGGTCCGCCTGGGCTTGCTGGGTGGCAGCCTGGGGACTACACGTCCTGGTCAAGAGAAGCCGCAGAACGGGGGCGGGCATACTTCCCAGCCATGACATTCCGTGAAGCGAACCGGCGTCCCTGGCGCCGTCCCGCCGTCCACGTCGAAACCCTGGTCCTGCTGGTTGCCGTTTTCCTGATGCTGGCGGGCAACGGCCCGTTCTGGCGCGGTGCACTGGCGGGCCGCTCGCTGGCGGAGCCCGGCACCTGGGGCTTCGCAACAGCCATGTTCACGTCCTTCAGCGCTTTCTACGTCGCGTTCGCTGCGGTCGTCTCCAGCCGCTACACCGTCAAGCCGCTGCTCACCGCCGTGCTGCTGGTCTCGGCGGCGGCGGGTTATTACATGGAGCGGTATTCGGTCTTTTTCGATCGCACCATGGTCGCCAACGTGCTGGCGACAAATTACGCGGAGGCGTCCGAGCTGCTGGGCTGGAGACCGGTGGTCCACGTGCTCGGGTTCGGCGTGCTGCCGTCGGTGCTGGTGTGGTGGCCGACTCTCAGGCACAGGCGGTTCGCACGCGCAGTCGCCTTGCGGCTGGCGTGGGTGTCGGCGGCCACCGGCATCGGCGTCGCCAGCCTGCTGCTGGTCTTCGCCGATTTTGCCTCCCTGATGCGCAATCACGGTGAGGTGCGCTATCTGTTGACGCCCGGCAATGTGGTGGCGTCGCTGATCGGCAATGCACTGGGCCGTGCCAATCGCCCGGACCAGCCCAGGATCGTGGTGGGCGCGGATGCGAAGCCCGGTCCCGCCTGGCAAAGCCGGACGCGACCGGCGCTGCTGGTGCTGGTGGTGGGAGAGACTGCGCGGGCGCAGAATTTTTCGCTCAACGGCTATGCGCGCCAGACCAACCCGGAACTGACCCGCCGGGGAGTCTTCAACTTTTCGGACACCGAAGCCTGCGGAACGTCGACGGAGGTGTCCCTGCCGTGCATGTTCTCGCCGTTCGGGCGGCGTCACTACGACGAGGAGAAAATCCTGACGCACGAGTCGGTGCTGCAGGTGCTCGCGCGTGCCGGCTTCCGGGTCCTTTGGCGCGACAACCAGTCCGGTTGCAAGGGTATCTGCAAGGGTCTGCAGGTCGAGCAGGTGGACCATGGCGGCCCGGACGCGCTGTGCGAGGGCGGCCAGTGTCTCGACGAGTTGCTGCTGCGCGGCATGGACGGCATCGTGCGCGACACGCGAGGCAACCTCGTTGTCGTCATGCATCAGCTGGGTAGTCATGGCCCCGCGTATTTCAAACGCTATCCGCCGGCCTTCAAACGATTCGTCCCGGCGTGCGAGTCGCAAGACCTGCGGCTGTGCAAGCAGGAAGAGATCGTCAACGCCTACGACAATTCGCTGCTTTACACCGACTCCGTGCTGGGCCAGGTGATCGACTTCCTGGACCAGGCGCAGCAGACCCACGACACCGCGATGCTCTACCTGTCGGACCATGGCGAATCGCTCGGCGAGCGTGGGCTGTACCTGCACGGCGTGCCCTGGGCCATCGCGCCCGATGTCCAGAAGAAGGTGCCCTTCGTCATCTGGTTGTCGCCCGCCTTCCAGCGCGATTTCGGCATCGACGCCGACTGCCTGCGCGGCCGGGCGCAGCGGCCGGCGAGCCACGACAACCTGTTCCATTCGTTGTTGGGCGTCCTGGACGTGCAGACCTCGGTCTATGACGCTTCGATGGACGTGTTCGCGGACTGCCGCCATCCCCTGCCTGCGGCGGGAACAAAACCCTGACATCCATTGCGGCCTTCAGCGCGACGCAGCAGCAGTCTCAGGGGAAGGGTCCCGTGAGCCGAACGAAGCGAAGCAGCCGCGTCGCCAAGTCCTCTTGCGCGAGCAGGCGTTCGCGTGCCGCCTGGGCGCAGGCCTGCCACGACGATGGATCGAGGGGCGGCAGGTCTGGCCTGATGCCGTTCCAGCCGGCATGAAACTGCCGCCAGGAAGGCGGAGCCTGCAACACGTCGAGAAAAGCAGCGAGCTTGGCGTGATGCGCGCCGTCATCCTGCGGATAAATCTGCCAGCAGAACGGCCGGCCGCTCCACAGCGCGCGCACCAGCGAGTCTTCGCCGCGCACAAAATTGAAATCACAGGCCCACAGCAAGTGGTCGTAATCGCGTTGCGTCAGCAGCGGCAGGTAGTGGATCGACAGCAGCGATGGCGGTGCGGGTTCCCGGCCGGACCGCATCTCGGGCAAGGTCTGCAAGTGCGCCCGGACCGCCGCCGCGGCACGGCCCGCGGTGACCAGAAGTCGCGTCGGCTGTCGGCAGCGGTCCAGTTGTCGCAGTAATGCCGGCAGGGCGCGCGGCTCGTAGCAGAACAGCGAAATCGTGAACGCACTGGCTGCTGCGATGCCGAGGTCGATGCCGATGCCGCGCAGCCACGACGCGCGGTCGAATCGGGATTGCCGCTGGAGCAGATCCGCTTCGCGCAACAAGCCGCCGGTTCCCGGGCTGAAGCCCGGATAGAAGAAATGCCTGGTCAGTCCCGCGCCCGGCCCGCTCACCGGGGACGCAAGCCCATGGCTGCGTTCGGCAAAGCCCTCGGCAGTGAGGTACTCCAGGTTGATCCAGCAGGGAGGGCGCGCTTGTAATGCCATGGCGTGGACGAAGCCAGCCGGGGGCTCGCAGCCGAAAGCCTCCACCACAACGTCTCCCGCGGGCGGGAAGCTGCTGTCAGTACGCCAATTGCCCACCTGCACGCCCCGCGCGCCGCCGGGCGCCATCCACGCCAGTGCCGACGCGTCGTCCGTCCAGAGCCGCACCGTTTCGCCGCGGGCCGCCAGATTGGACGCCAGGCGCCAGCAGACCCCGATGTCGCCGTGGTTGTCGATGACCTGGCAGAAGATGTCCCAAAGCATTGCCCCCGGATAATACGGGTCCATGTCTGCCCCGCACGAGACGCATTCCGACCAGCTGCTGGCCCAGGTCGCGGCCCTGCCGCACCTGCCCGGTGTCTACCGCTATTTCGATGCAGACGGCGGCGTGCTGTACGTCGGCAAGGCGCGCAA
>JANXVP010000321.1 GCA_025351615.1 Ramlibacter sp.
GACGTGAAGGGCGAGATCCTGGAGCTGAAGAACACCATCAACACGATGGTGGACCAGCTTTCCTCGTTTGCCTCGGAAGTGACGCGGGTGGCGCGCGAAGTGGGCACCGAAGGAAAACTGGGCGGCCAGGCCGACGTGCAAGGCGTGGCCGGCACCTGGAAGGACTTGACCGACAACGTGAACTTCATGGCCGGCAACCTCACCTCGCAAGTGCGCGGCATCGCCAAGGTGGTGACCGCGGTGGCCAACGGCGACCTGGACCAGAAGCTGACGGTGGAAGCGAAAGGCGAAGTAGCGGCGCTTGCCGACACCATCAACGGCATGACCGACACGCTTGCCACGTTCGCCGACCAGGTGACGACGGTGGCGCGCGAAGTGGGCGTCGAAGGCAAGCTGGGCGGCCAGGCGAAGGTGCCGGGTGCCTCGGGCACCTGGAAGGGCCTGACGGAAAACGTGAACCAGCTGGCCGCCAACCTGACCACGCAGGTGCGGGCGATTGCCGAAGTGGCGACGGCCGTGACGCAGGGTGACTTGACGCGGTCGATCACGGTGGAGGCGCTGGGCGAGATGGCCGCGCTGAAAGACACCGTGAACGAGATGATCCGCAACCTCAAAGACACGACGCAGGTCAATACGGAGCAGGACTGGCTCAAGACCAACCTGGCGAAGTTCTCGCGGATGTTGCAGGGCCAGAAGGACCTGGTTGCGGTGGGTCACCTGATCCTGTCCGAGCTGGCCCCGGTGGTCGGCGCGCAGCAGGCCGAGTTCTATGTGCTGCGCTATACCCACGAACAGCCGAAGTTGCGCCTGATGGCGAGCTACGCGTCGGACGGCCATGGCTCGTACGGCAAGGAAGTGGGCCTGGGCCAGGGCTTGGTCGGCCAGTGCGCCTATGACAAGAAGAAGATCCTGCTGACCTCGTCGATCCCCGACAGCCTGCGGATCTCCTCAGGACTGACTGAAGTTGCGCCGCTCAACGTGCTGGTGCTTCCGATCATCTTCGAGGGGCAGGTCAGGGGGGTGGTGGAGCTGGCTTCGGTCGAGCGCTTCAACCTTACCCACCAGGCGTTTCTGGACCAGCTGACGGAATCGATCGGCATCGTGATCAACACGATCGAGGCCAACATGCGGACGGAAGACCTGCTGACGCAGTCGCAGTCGCTGGCGCAGGAGCTGCAGAGCCGGCAGCAGGAACTGCAGCAGACCAACGAGGAGCTGCAGGAAAAGGCCCGCCTGCTGGTGCACCAGAACCACGAGGTGGAACGCAAGAATCAAGAAGTGGAACAGGCCCGCCAGGCGCTGGAAGAAAAGGCCAAGCAGCTCGCGTTGACGTCGAAGTACAAGTCCGAATTCCTGGCCAACATGTCGCACGAGCTGCGCACGCCGCTGAACTCGCTGCTGATCCTGTCGGACCAGCTCTGCAAGAACCCGGACGGCAACCTGACCACCAAGCAGGTGGAATTCGCCAAGACCATCCATTCGTCCGGCAACGACCTGCTGATGCTGATCAACGACATCCTGGACCTGTCCAAGATCGAGTCGGGGACGGTGGTGGTCGACATCAACGAGTTGCGCCTGTCGGACCTGCAGCTGTATGTGGAGCGGACCTTCCGCCACGTCGCGGAAGCCAAGACGGTGGACTTCTTGATTCACACCGGCCTGCAGCTCCCGACTTCCTTGGTGACCGATGTCAAGCGCCTGCAGCAGATCCTGAAGAACCTGCTGTCGAACGCCTTCAAGTTCACTCACCAGGGACACGTGACGCTGACGGTCGAGGAAGCCTTTACCGGCTGGAGCCAGGACAACGAGGAGCTCAACCGCAGCCAGCAGGTGATCGCGTTCGCGGTGTCGGACACCGGCATCGGCATCTCCGGCGACAAGCAGCAGATCATCTTCGAGGCGTTCCAGCAGGCCGACGGCTCCACCAGCCGCAAGTACGGCGGCACCGGACTGGGCCTGGCGATCAGCCGCGAGCTGTCCAAGCTGCTCGGCGGCGAAATCCGACTGTCCAGCGTGCCCGGCCAGGGCAGCACATTCACGCTGTTCCTGCCGCTGGTGTATTCGGCAGCGCGGACGACGCGCCGGGTTGCGAGCTACAACGACACCGTGCGCGCCGACGTCGGCGTGCCGGGCTTCAAGCGCACACCGCAGCTGCCGGCCTCGGTCGAGGACGCGCTGCTTATTTCGGAAGAAAATCCCTCGCTTCTCAACGAGGCAGACGACGACCGTGACAGCATCGTCCAGGGCGACCTGGTGCTGTTGATCGTGGAGAACGACCTGGCCTTCGCCCGCTTCCTGCTGGATGCCGCGCGGGCCAAGGGCTTCAAGGGCCTGGTGACCTCGATGGGCGCAGGCGCGCTGACGCTCTCCAACCAGTACAAGCCGTCCGCCATCACGCTCGACATGTACCTGCCGGACATGGACGGCTGGCGGGTGCTCGACCGCATGAAGCAGGACCTCGGTGCCCGCCACATTCCGGTGTGCGTGATTTCGACAGACGATTCCAGGGAGCGGGCATTCAAGTCCGGCGCCATGGCTTTCGTGGCGAAGCCGATCCGCTCCAAGGAAGTGCTGGACGACATGCTGGACAAGCTGCGCGCTTATGTCGGGCGGCCACAACGCAGCGTGCTCGTCGCCCTCAAGGATGCAGATGCGCGCCGCGAGCTGACCACCCAGCTCCAGGAAGAACAGGTCAACGCTGTCGTGGTCAACGGCGCCGAGGAGTTCCTGCAGGCGCTGAAGGCGGAGCAGTTCGATTGCGTCGTGATCGAGGACGGCTTTAGCAACCTCAATTCCCATGACTGCAAGCGCGCGCTGGATGGCCAGTCGACCATTGGACCCTTGCCGCTGCTGGTGTTTCGCAGCGGCGCACTCCAGGAGGGCAGGGCGGCCTGGACTTCCGGCGACACCGTCACGGTTTATGAAGTGCACACAGTGCCCAGGCTGTTCGACCAGACGCTGATGGCTTTGCATCACAACCTGGCGCGCCTGCCGGAAGTCAAGCGTTCGATGCTCGACGAGATCCACCAGACCAGCAACCCGCTGACCGGCAAACGCGTGCTGATCGTCGACGACGACATGCGCAACATTTTCGCGCTGGCGACGGTGCTCGAAGAGCACGGCATGGACATCGTCTGGTCCGACAACGGGCGGGATGCGATCAGCCGGGTTGCGAGCGACCCGCAGATCAAGGTTGTGCTGATGGATATCATGATGCCGGAGATGGACGGCATGGCCACGATGAAGGAGATCCGCAAGCTGCCGCAGGGAAAGAACCTGCCGATGGTGGCGGTGACGGCCAAGGCCATGAAGGGGGATCGCGAAAAGTGCATCGAAGCTGGGGCCTGGGACTACCTGTCCAAGCCCGTCAACACACAGGACCTGCTTTCCGTCCTTCGTGCATGGCTGCACCAGTGAGTATTGGGGGGTGTGCTGGCCGGCTGCGCGGAGCCGGTGGTTTTGATCATCAACTGGCAGGATCCAGGCGCCTGGACCCGGCCCCTATCCTTCCGGCCAAGCTGAAATTGAAATAGGATGTGACTGTCGCCGACTGGTCTTCGATGCCCCCATGCCCCACATAGCCCCTCCATTGCCCGCGGATGAGGCAGAGCGCCTCGCCCACCTAGAGGACCTGGGCATCCTGGACACCGAGCCGGAGAAGGAATTCGACCGGCTGGTGCAACTCGCAGCGATCATCTGCCGGACGCCGATCGGCGCCATCACCTTCATCGACGGTCAGCGCCAGTGGTTCAAGGCCCGCGTGGGCTTCGATGTCACGGCGACGCCGCGCGACCTGGCCTTCTGCGCATACACGATTGCGGAGTCCGACCGCTTGCTGGAAGTGCGGGACACCGAAATCGATCCGCGTTTCGTCACCAACCTGTTCGGGCCGGACGTGCCCCCAGTCCGGTTTTACGCCGGCTTTCCGCTCCAGACCCGCGAAGGAAGCGCCGTCGGCGCGCTTTGCGTCATGGACGTCGTGCCACGAGCGCTGACCGCCACCCAGCGCGAAGCCTTGTCCAAGCTCGCCCACACCGTCAGTACCCAGCTGACGCTGCGGCGCGCCCTGCGCGTCGCGACCCAGTTCGACCGCCTGACGGGCTTACCCAACTGGTTTCATTTCGAATCGCAGTTCGACCAGCGCAAGGCGGCCCGCAGCGTGGTGGTCCTGGCGCGACTCAAAACGGTCGGGCAGCTCACCTCCGCCCATGGCTTCCGGACCGCGGACGCGATGATCCAGCAGGCAGCACAACGCCTGCGTTCCTGCGTCAAGGAAGATGCCCTGATCGGCCGCGTCAAGCGGGGCCTGTTCGTCATGTATTTCCCGGACCACGATCCAGCGGATTTCAGGCGCATCACGGCGCCGGCGCTCAGTGCATGTCTCGCCGAGCCCTACACTGTCGGTGCGCTGACGCTGATGTGCCCGGTGCACCTGGGCATCGCGATCCAGCCGGAGGACGGGGCAAAGCTGGACGACCTCGTCACCGCGGCGGACGGGGCGCTGCAACTTTCCATCGAACGCGACGAGCCGTTCATGTTCTTCGACAAGACGCTGGACAATCTGCTCAGCCGCCATTACCGGCTGGAGCCGCAGTTGCGGCGCGCGCTGCGGCAGAACGAATTCATCAACTACTACCAGCCGAAGATTGACCTTGCGACCGGGAAAATCGCCGGCGTCGAAGCGCTGATCCGCTGGGTCCATCCCGAGCGGGGCCTGGTGTCGCCGATGGACTTTGTCCCGGCGCTGGAGTTCACCGGCCTGATCGCCGAAGCCGGGTCGCAGGTGATTCAGCGAGCCATTGCGGACTGGTGGAAGTGGCGCGCCGCAGGGCTGGAGGCGCCGCGCATCGCCGTCAACGTCGCGGCGGAGCAATTGCGCGGCAACAACTTCGTGGCCGGCCTGCAGGCCGCCCTGGCGGCGGTGGACGGCAATCCGGCCGCGCTTTCGATCGAAGTGACGGAGAGCATCCTGATCACCAACATGGAGCGGGCCATTGAAATCCTGTCCGAGGTGCGGGCGCTCGGGATCCCGGTCGCGATCGACGATTTCGGCACGGGTTACTCCTCGCTCGCCTATCTGGTCACGTTGCCGATCGACGAACTCAAGGTCGATCGTGCGTTCATTCGCAAGATCACCACCGATCCCGCGTACCTGGGCATTGTCGAGACCTGCATCACCCTGGCCCACAGCCTGAAGCTCAAGGTAGTGGCGGAAGGGGTGGAAACGGTGGAGCAGGCGCAGGCGCTGCAGGCCCTGCAATGCGACCAGGCCCAGGGCTTTCTGTATAGCAAACCGGTGCCGGCCGATGAACTGGCGCGGATGCTGCCGGCCCAGGTCCGGCCACCTGTATCACCAGTAGCCGACGCCCTGTCGCCCGCGACCCAGCCTCAGGGCGGGGGAACGCTGCCCGAGGCCGCTTGAGCGGCAGGCGAGGATTGGGCGGCTGGTTCCTGGCGATGCGCCGCGCAGGTGCATTGGCGGACTTGCTACGCGTTTTCACGCGCTTCCAAGTCAGTAACGGCTCAGCTCTTGCGTGGGATAACCCCCGGATGGGATTACGAGGATCGATCTTGAGCGCCGGCTTGCTGCTCGCCTTGCCAATGCTGGCTCAGCGACCGGAGCCGGCCGCGGACGTGGTGTCGGTGGCTCAGGTCCTGCAAGCCGCGAGGGAAAACGTCGATGTTCTGCTGGCGCGCCACGCCTTGGCCGCAGCCCGGGCGGACCTGGCGATTGCCGACCATCTCCAGGCTCCGGTGCTGTCTGCCAAGGCCTCATCGATCGACCTGCAGAACGGTCTCGGCGGCGGCAACCTGCTGCGCGAAAAGCGGATCGACAAGGCGATCGGTGTCGACTGGACCTGGGAGCGCGGCAACAAGCGAGAACTGCGGGCCCGCTCGGCCGGCCGCAACCTCGAAGCGGTCCGTGCGGACCTGGAAGAAGCGCAGGTCCAGCAGCAGCTGGTCGCCGCCTCCGCCTTCTACGACCTGCTGGCGGTGCAGGAGCGCATCGAGCTGGTCGAAGCCATTGGCCGCAGCGCAGCCGAAGTCGCCGCCAGCTCGCTGCGCCGGATGCGCGCCGGAGACCTGTCGCAGCAGGACGCCCTTCGCACCGAAGTCGAGTCGCAGCGCGCGGTGGCCGACCTGCAGGCGGCCAGCTCCGATCGGCAGCGGGCGCAGGCAGCGCTCACGCTGGTGACTGGATTGGCCCCTCCCCTGAGCGCGGAAGCGGTCTGGCCCGCGCTGGGGTATCAGGTCGCCCCGGCGCAGCCGATCGGAACCCGTACCGACGTCCGCGCCGCGCAGCAGCGCGTCCAGGCCGCACAATTCGCCCTGGACGGCGCCATGGCCCTGCGCCACAACGATGTCACCCTGGGCAGCTCCATCGACCATTTCCCGGGCACATCGACCCGCCAGCTCGAGCTTCGCGTGCAAGTGCCACTGAACGGGCTGCTGGGGAGCTACGGCTTCCAGGGCGAGATCGACCGGGCGCGCGCCCAGCTCGCGCAGGCAGAACAACAGCTCGTGAAGGTCGAGCGCAGCGCCGCTGCCGATTCGCGGCGCCTGCAGTTCGATCTCCAGGCCGCGGCTGGCCGTGCCGCGCTCTACCGGGATTCGATCGTGCCGCAGGCACGCAGGATCGCCGGCATGGCCGACCTGGCGTATGGCAAGGGCGCAATGTCGCTCACGGACCTGATCGATGCCCGGCGTACCCTGCGCAACGTCCTGCTGGAAGACGTTGCGGCGCGTGCCGATCATGCCCGGGCCATTGCCGCCTGGCAGGTTCGAAACGCGGCTGTCCAGCCTTGATTTTCTCCTCGACCTCCTCTGCGTGAACCCATTCAAACTCCTCTTGCTCACGGCGCTCCTGCTGGCGCTGGGCGCCTGCCATGACGCGCCCGCGCCCCCCATCGAAGCGCCTGCGCCCATCCTGCAAGGCACACAGCTGCACTTTCCGCCCGGCCATCCGCAACTTGCGCAGCTGGGCATCGCAGCGGCTTCCGCCGGCAAGGCGGTGACTGTGGACCTGCCGGCCCGCCTCGTGTGGAACGAGGAGCGCACGCAGCGGATCTACGCGCCCTTTGCCGGGCGGGTGGTCCGCATCGCGGCCGACGTCGGCCAGAGCGTGAAACCGGGGATGGTCCTGGCGCAACTTGCCTCCCCTGATTTTGGCGTCGCGCAAGCCGAAACCGCGAAGGCGCAGGTGGACGCGGATCTGACGCAGAAGACCTTGCAGAGGCAGCGCGAACTGTTCGAGGCCGGCATCATCGCCCGCAAGGACGTCGACCTGGCCGAAGCCGATGCGGCGCGGTCCCATGCGGAAATTCGTCGCGCTGAAGCTCGCACCCGCCTCTACGGCGGGACGTCGGGGGCCGTCAACCAGAGCCTTGCACTGACCGCGAGCATCTCGGGCCTCGTGGTCGAGCGCAACCTCACGCCTGGACAGGAACTGCGACCGGACCAGACCGGACCGGGCATGCCGCCCCTGTTCGTGATCAGCGACCCGACCTCGCTCTGGGTGCAGATCGACGCCCGGGAATCGGAAGCGCTCACGCTGCGGCCCGGCGCGGTGTTCGAACTGATCGTGCCGGCGCTGCCGGGCCAGAGCTTCGAAGGCAAGGTCACGGCCGCCGCCGACTTCATCGATCCGGCGACGCGGACCATCAAGATCCGCGGGCTGATCGCCAATGCCCAACGCAAGCTCAAGGCCGAGATGCTGGCGACGGCCCGGGTGGAACGGACTCTCGGCTCCGGAGTGCTGATCCCGGCCCAGGCCGTGTCGCTGCTTGGCACGCGCCACTCGGTCATGGTGCAGGTTCAGCCCGGCGTTTTCGAGCCACGCGATGTGACCCTCGGCTACCAGGGGCCACGTGACGTCCTGGTGACCCAGGGGCTGGAGGTTGGCGAGAAGGTGGTCAGCGAAAATCTGCTGTTGCTGATGCGCCAGTACCGGATTTCGCAGGACACGTCCAGGCCGGCAGCCGAGCCGGCAAGCGGCGGGGCAAGCAATGCGGTCCCGGGTGTGCGGCCCGCGGCATCGGCGGCGCGATGAGGCGGCTGATCCAGTATGCGTTGCATCAGCCGCTGTTCATCGTGCTGGGCACGCTACTGTTCACGATGGCGGGCGTCATCGCCTTCAACAACCTCTCGGTCGAGGCCTTTCCGGACGTCACCGATACCCAGGTCACGGTCATCGCGCTGTACCCCGGACGCGCCGCCGAGGAGGTGGAACGGCAGGTGACGCTGCCCATCGAAGTCGCCCTGTCGGGGCTGCCGAATTCGATCCGCGTGTTCTCCCACACCCAGTTCGGCCTGTCCTTCACGGTGGTGACCTACGACGACAAGGCAGATGTGCTGGCGGTGCGGTCGCAAGTCAATGAGCGGCTGCGCGGCATCGACCTTCCCGTGGGGGTCGAGGCGACCATCGCGCCCAATGCGACGCCCGTGGGCGAGATCATGCGGTACCGGATCAAGGGCGACGGGCAGACGACCACCGAGCTGCGCACCATCGAGGACTGGATCATCGAGCGGTCCTTGCGCCAGGTGCCGGGCGTCGCCGACGTGGTCGCCATGGGCGGCTTCATCAAGCAGTACGAGGTTCAGCCCGATCTCGACAAGCTGCGGGCCGCCAAGCTGACCTTCCAGAACCTGCTGGACGCGCTGGGCCGCGGCAACTCCAATGCCGGAGGCAGCTATGTCGCTCAGGGTGCGCAGCAGTATGCGATCCGCGGCATCGGGCTGCTGCAGTCCCCCGACGACATCGGCCGGATCGTGGTTTCAGCCCGCGGCGGGACGCCGATCCTGGTGCGTGACCTGGCCGAAGTGAAGATCGGCTCCGTTCCCCGCCTGGGAACGATGGGCCAGGACCGCGACGACGACATCGTCAATGGAATCGTGGTGATGCGAAAGGGCGAGAACCCCAGCGTGGTGTTGCAGGGCGTCAAGGCCCGAATCGCCGACCTCAATGCCCGGGGCCTGCCCAAGGGCGTGCAGATCGTGCCCTATTACGACCGCACCTGGCTGATGGGCAAGACACTGTCGACGGTGTTTCGCAACCTCGTCGAGGGCGCTTTGCTGGTGGCGCTGGTGCTCTACCTGTTCCTGTCCAACCTGCGCGCCAGCCTGGCCGTGGTGGTGGTCATCCCGCTGGCGCTGCTCGCCACCTTTCTGGGCCTGAAGATCATGGGGGTGCCGGCGAACCTGCTGTCGCTGGGCGCAATGGACTTCGGCATCATTGTCGATGGCGCGGTGATCGTGGTCGAAAACATCATGCACCGGCTGGCGGAGAAGGGCGAGGGCATGTACGAAGGCCAGCGCCGCAACGTCATCATCGAAGCCGCCAACGAAGTCGGGCGGCCGACGCTGTTCTCGATGCTGATCATCATCGCCGCGCACATTCCGATCTTTGCGCTGCAACGGCATGAGGGACGCATCTTCCAGCCGATGGCCCTGTCGGTCACGACCGCGCTGGTGGGCTCGCTGGTCTTCTCGCTGACGCTGGTACCGCTGCTGGCTTACTGGATGCTGCGCAAGAAGCTGCCGCACCAGGACAACCGCATCGTCGCAGTGAGCAAGAGCCTGTACGCGCCGGTGCTCGCGTGGGCGCTGGAGCGGCGCCGGCTGGTGGTCGCCATCGCGCTCGCCGTCTTTGCGATCGCGATGGTCGCGGCCTCGCGACTGGGCTCCGAGTTCCTGCCGGAACTCAACGAGGGGACGATCTGGATCAATTTGCGCCTTCCCTCAAGCGTGTCGAATGACGAGGCGACGCGGATGATGCGCAACGTGCGTCTGGCGCTGCTTCGCGTGCCCGAGGTCCGGACCGCGGTGTCCAAGGCGGGCCAGCCCGAGGACGGCACCGATCCGAAAACCATCAGCATGGCGGAAATCTTCGTCGATTTCAAACCGGCGGAGCAATGGCGGGCCGGCGTGACCAAGGAACAGCTGATCGACGAGATGGACCGGGCTGTCTCGGCCATTCCGGGCATGGAGCCGAGTTTTTCGCAGCCGATCCGCGACAACGTGCTGGAATCGATCTCCCAGATCGACGGTCAGATCGTGATCAAGGTGGCTGGCGACGATCTCGCCGAGCTGCGCAAGACGACCGAGGCGGTCGAGCGCGAGATCAAGCAGGTCCGTGGCGTCTACCGCGCCGAGATCGACCGGCTTGGCGAGCTGCCCCAGCTGGTGATCGATATCGACCGCGACCGGGCGGCCCGGCTCGGGCTGAACGTGCAGGACATCCAGGACGTGATCGAGGCCGCACTGGCTGGCAAGTCCGCCACCCAGATCTGGGAAGGCGAGCGCAAGTTCGCCGTCGCGGTGCGCCTGCCCGAAAGCCGGCGCGCCATCGCGGCCCTGCCGCAAACCCTGATTTCGACGCCCGACGGAGGCTATGCCCAGCTGGGCAGCGTCGCGATGATCCGGGAGGCCAGTGGAGCGATGAACATCGCGCGCGAAGCCGGCCGCCGGACCATGGCGGTGGGCATCTTCATCAAGGACCGCGACATGGGGTCCGTGGTGGCGGACATGAAGGAGCGGATCGCGCGTAACGTCAAGCTGCCGGAAAGCTACACCGTGAACTGGTCCGGCGAATTCGAGAACCAGGAGCGTGCGATGAAACGACTGTCGGTGGTCGTGCCGATTTCGCTGCTGCTGATTTTCGTGCTGCTGTTCGACGCCTTCAAGTCGTTCAAGATGGCGGCCCTGATCCTGATCAACGTTCCACTCGCACTGATCGGGGGTTTCGTGGCGCTCTGGATCTTCACGATTCCGCTGTCCGTCTCGGCCGCCATCGGCTTTATTGCACTTTCGGGCCAGGCCGTCCTCAACGGCGTTGTGATGCTGTCGGTGTTCCAGCAGCTGCGCAACGCCGGCCACACCGTCATCGAAGCGGTCACGCTCGGCTCGATGCAGCGGCTGCGTACTGTCCTGATGACGGCGATGCTGGCGGCGCTGGGCCTGCTGCCGATGGCGCTGTCGCACGACATCGGCTCGGAAACCCAGCGCCCCCTGGCCATCGTGGTGATCGGAGGCCTGATCACCGCGACGCTGCTGACACTGGTCGTGCTGCCCGTGCTGTACGTCGCATGGTTTTCCCGCGACCAGTCGAACCCAGTGAGAGCATGACCGGTTGGACTTCGCGCGGCTGAGATTGCGCAAGCGCAAGGCGTCTGCTAACCTGAAGTCCACGCTACGCCAACATTCATCGTTCGAGGTGCCCCATGGGTCTTGCCGCAATCCGTCGATCCCTCCTGCTCATTGCAGCAGCCGTTCTGCTCACTGCGTGCGGGGGAGGGGGCAGTGACAGCGGTCCGCCCCTGCTTGAGATCGGCGGGATCATCAACGGGCGGCCAATCGGAGGCTTTGTCGCTCTTCCGGGAAGTCGCCAGGCCATCCTGGTCCCGTTTGGCCAGTCCTTTGAACTGGACGCGAACCGGCCGGTTTCCTGGAGTGTCATCGTCGCCGGGACCGTCGTCCCGGGAACCGGAAACACGATCACGGTGGCTGGCACCAGCGTCCAGGAGACGCTGATCAACGACTTTCAGTTTGCTGCAACCACCTTCGGGTTCGCCCCCGTCCCCTCCCCGCTTCAGGTCACGGTTGTGGCGACTTCTCGAGAGGATCCCGGGCAGGTGACCATGGTCGACGTGCTGGTTGGAAACTGATTCCGGCGTTCCCGACCGCCGGGCAGGCGCTACGCCGCGTGGCAGACCGATGACTGCCGCTCACACCCGATTGCCGGGGACTCCCGAGCCGATGCATCGCTGGCCGGGGCATGGCGGCCTTCGCATTGCCGGCGATTCATGGGGCGATCCCGGGGGACCACTGGTCCTGTTGCAGCACGGCGGCGGCCAGACGCGCCACGCCTGGAAGGGAGCGGGCATCGCGCTCGGCGCGGCCGGCTATTGCGCCGTCGCTTTCGACGCCCGCGGCCATGGCGATACCGACTGGGCGCCGGACGGGTTGTACGGCCAGGACGTGATGGTCAAGGATCTTCAATGCGTCATCGCCGCACTGGGAAATCGCAGGCCGGTGCTGGTCGGCGCTTCGATGGGCGGCGGCACCAGCCTGGTTGCCGTCGGCGAGGGGCACGTCGATGCAACGGCGCTGGTGCTGGTGGATATCGCGCCGAACATCCAGAGCGAGGGCGTGAGCAATATCCAGGCGTTCATGAGCCTGAAGCCGGAAGGTTTCGGTTCCCTCGAAGAAGTGGCAGAGGCAATCAGCAGCTACCAGCCGCATCGCAGGCGCCCGCGCAACCTGGACGGCCTGGCCAAGAATGTGCGCCTGGGCGCAGACGGCAAATACCATTGGCATTGGGATCCGCGCTTTCGTGCCGGTACCCGCGACCTGGTGCAGCGCACCACGCGCCTGGAAGCCTGCGCCCGCAACCTGGATCTGCCAACCCTGCTGGTGCGGGGCGGCCTGTCCGACCTCCTGAGCGAAGAAGGTGCACAGGCATTCCTGAAGCTGTGCCCGACAGCGGAGTACGTCCGGGTCACCGGCGCGGGTCACATGGTGGCGGGAGATCGCAACGACATCTTTGCCACGGCAGCGATCGAATTCTTGAAGCGTGTTGTGCCCATTGCTGGCGATCCGCTGAGCCCGCCGCATCCGCAAGCGCCGCTTCACCCGGGGCCGGAGCAGGACATCGTCGACGTGCCGTAAACGGCGTTTCATGGCGAGCGCACCCGCTCCCGCGACAGGGGAAGCTGCCGCACCCGCAACCCGCTCGCGTCGGCAACGGCGTTGGCGATCATCGCCGCGGTCGGGCCTTGCGCCGCCTCCCCGGTGCCCAGGATGGGCTGGCCGGGACGGGCGACGATGTGGACCTCGATGGTTTGCGGAACCTGGGGAAAGCGCAGGATCGGATAGCCGCCCCAGTCGCGGCTGGTGATGCGCGTGCGGTCCAAGGTCACCTCTTCGCTCAGCGTCCAGCTGGCGGACTGGATGATCCCGCCTTCGATCTGGTTGCGCACGCCGTCGGGGTTGACCGCCTCTTCGCTGTCGACCGCGAACACGATGCGCAGCAACCGGACCTCGCCGGTGTCCTTGCGCACTTCAGCCCCGCAGGCCATCGCGGCATAGGCCGCCAGGTTCTTGTAGCGGGCGAAGGCGAAGCCGCGGCCATGGCCGACGCGGCGCTGGAAGGCGTCCCAGCCGAAGCGTGTCGCCGCGAGCCGGATGACCTCCTGTGCGCGCGGGTCGTCCAGGTGCTTGAGACGGAACGCCACCGGATCGGCGCCGGCCGCACGCGCCAGTTCGTCCATGAAGCTCTCGATCGAGAAGACGTTCATGTAGGCGCCGAGCCCGCGCAGGGCAGACACCCGCAACGGCATCTCCGCAGGAAGTGGTGCGTCACGCGCGCGTTCGGCACGGTGTACAGAGGGATCGCATTGCGGTCGCCCGCCCCCTCGGGTTGGGCGGCGGGCTTGGGTGTCGATGGCGCAAACGGCTGAGCCAGGTGCTGGCCGACCAGCAGGTCACCGGCCTTGCCGTGTCTGGTGTTGTGCGTGTTGCTCCAGACGCCGTAGTCCCATTGGGTGATGCGCCCCGTGCCATCGAGCGATGCCCGCACGCCCGTCACCAGGGGCGGGCCGTACGGTTCCCAGACGTCCTCGTCCTCGCGCATCCATTGCACGCGAACCGGACGCCCCGACCGCGCCCGGGCGAGCAGGGCGGCGTCGGCGGCCACGTCGTCGGCGGACGTTGTGGCCGTAGCAGCCCGCGCCCTCCGCATGATTGCAGCGCATACGCTCCTCGGCCTGGCCCAGCAACTCGGCCAGCGCATTGCGCGTGGGAAAACGCCTTGCGAATGGGTCCACACCGTGTAGTTGCTGTCCACGACCTGTGCGACCGCGCAGGCTGGACCGATCGAGTTTCACGATCGGCTGGCGGTCAGACATGCTCGTGTTTTTTTGAGAGACTACTCGCATCAGACGCCTGCTTGAAGGAGACATCGATGACAAAGCTGACTGGAAAAAGCCGCAACGCTCTCGCCCAGGCGCAGTTCGCGTTCGAGAAACAGCGAAAAGAACCGCTGGAAAATGCAAGCCATGTCCGCAACGCGGTCGCCCGCTTCAACCAGGTTGAGGGCGTCACTGACGCAGAAAGGGATGCGGCCTGGAAACGCATCCTGAGCGCGGCCAAAAAATACCAGGTCGATTTGCAGGAAACCAGCTGGCGTGAAATCGGCAAGAAGCGGGACCAAGCGCCTGGATAGATCCCCCAGTTCTCATGCGAGTTGCGCCGCCACGCCACGTCGCGGCGCCGGATCGACCGGTGGCCCAAAGCCCACGCGTGCCCACATCTGCACGGTGCGGCCCGGCTGATCCGCGTCAAGCAGGCGTTTGGCGTCGGCATACGGTCGGGCCTTCTCCGGGTATTCCTGCAAAGCCTGCTGAAGCGGCTGCATGGCCAGGCCATACGCCGTGGCTGCCAGCTGCACGCGCGAATAAGCCCGTCCAGCAGCGACCTGGATCGCACGATCGTTGCCCTCGGTCACCATCCAGAGAAAGCCAGGGGTCGAATCGAGCTTCTTGCCAAACTCCTTGACCTGGCTGGTGGTGGCGTAATCATCCGGAGCTGGCGCCTTGCGGCGGTCGAACAGGCCGAGCCGATCGAGCCAGACGACCATGG
>JANXVP010000350.1 GCA_025351615.1 Ramlibacter sp.
CCCGCCATCGAGGTGGGCCACGTAGAAGCCGGTTCGGCGGTGCGACACCGCGACCACGGAGACGCCGGGCTTGCCGAACGTCGTGACGGCCTTCACGACCGGCACCTCGAGGCCGGCGGACGATCCGTTGAGCACCTGGAAGCTGGCCTGCAGCACTGCGCCGCCGCCCAGGCCCTGGGTGTCGAAAGCCGTGGTCTGCCCGAAGCCGGAGTCACCGGACGCCGTCAGGTACTGGATGCGGAAATTGCCGATCGCAATCGTGTCGCCGTCCTGCAGTTGCTGGCGCTTGACGCGCTGGTTGTTGACGAAGGTGCCATTGGTGCTGCCCAGGTCTTCGAGGAACACGTCGGCCAGGCCCTTGAGCTCGAACAAGCAGTGGCTGCCGCTTACACCAGGTTGTCCAGCACGATGTCGTTGCTCGCCTTGCGCCCGAGCGTCGTGCGGTCCTTGGTCAGGTAGACATGCTTGATTTCCACGCCTTCCACGGTTGCGATGAGTTGCGGCATGTCGGCTCCTGCTGTGATCGGGGCAATGGTAAGTCGCGGGGAAGGCGCGGGCAAGGGCGTCAGCCCCCGACGAAGCGCACCTCAAGCGGCGACAGCGGCGAGTCGAAGCGTGCCGTCCAGACCTGGCCGGCGGCCACCGGCCAGGCATTGGTCCAGGTCCCGGTGGTGACCACGTCGCCCGGCCGCAGGACCGGGGCCCCGGGACATCCGCGCAGTTCCTGCACGAAGTGCAACAGCGCATGCAAGGGACCGTCCAGGACATTGGCGCCGCGCCCCTGGTCGACTGCCTCGCCGTCGTGCGTGAGGGTGACCGCGGCCGCCGCGAGCCGGCGCTCCAGCTGGTGCGCACCGCCCGCGACGTCGCGCACCGGGACCTTGCGCCCGACCAGCAAGCGCGCGTGCAACCCGCTGTCGGCGACCGTGTCCGCGGCCTGGAACTTCCAGTCGGCCTGGTGCGACTGGACGATTTCGAAGCCGGGCGCCATCCAGTCGATGCTGTCGAACAGCTCGGGCAAACCGCAACCCGCGGGCGGATCTGCGCGCAGGCTGAACACCACCTCCGGCTCCAGCCGCGGCTGGGAGGTGCTGGCAACCGAAAGCTCACCCTGCCCGTCGCAGAACGACAAGGTGGTGTCCCAGACCGTCCCCCAGATCGGCGCGAATACGTTGTACAACGGCCAGATGCCACGGTTGGTGAAGCCGATCTTGTAGCCGCGCGGAACCTCGCCGCGCGCCATCCGGAGCTGGCGGACCGCGAGGGCAAGCTGGTAGGCTGCGGCGACATCGAGCGCAGGCGTTTTGGCGGGGTCAGGCGGCCACAGCCGGCCACTGTCGATGTGGGATAGGAGCATCTGCGGTGTCATGCCGGCAGATTACCGCAAGCCGGGAGCGGCCCCGCGACTACACTCCAACGCCGCACTGCGTCCTCGCCGAAATCCATGCCCCGTCGTCCCGCTGAAGAGCCAGTCACCGATCTCCAGGTCACGCGGACGACCTGGCTGATGCTGCTGGCGCTTTGCACAGCGTTCATGCTGAGCCAGGCTTATCGCACGGTCGCGGCCATGATGGCAACGCAGCTGCGAAGCGAGTTCGCGCTATCCCCGCAACAACTCGGTGTCTTCGCCGGCGCCTTTCATTTGTCGTTTGGCGCGATGCAGCTGTTCATGGGCATCGGAATCGATTTGCACGGCGTGCGGCGCACGGTGCTGGCCGTCTTCCCGCTGGCGATCGCCGGCGCCATCCTGTCCGCGATGGCGCCCGGCTACGGCTGGCTGGTGCTGGGCCAGATCCTGGTCGGCATCGGCTGCGCCCCGGCGTTCCTGGTCTGCACGGTCTTCATCGCGCGGCGCTTTCCGGCCCATCGCTTTGCGGCGGTCTCGGGCCTCGCCCTGGGCATCGGCGGCATCGGCCTGCTGCTCACGGGAACGCCGCTGGCCTGGCTGGTGGATGCGCGGTCGTGGCGCGCCGGCTTCGCGGTCCTGGCCCTGGGCTCGGCGCTGGCCTGGCTGACGATTTTCTGGTGGGTCCGGGAGACGCGGCCGCACGCGCACCCGGCCCATCGCGAGTCGCCCTGGCAGGCGTTGCGCCGCTTCGGCTCGCTGTTCGGCCAGCCGCACACCCTGGGCATCGTGGCGCTCGGCGCGGTGACCTATGCCGCCTTCATCACGCTGCGCGGCCTGTGGCTCGGTCCGCTGTTGATCGAACGCTACGGTTTTTCGCTGGTGCAAAGCGGCAACGTGGCGCTGGCGGTTTCGCTGGTGGGCCTGTTCGGTCCCCCTGTTTTCGGGCGGTTCGACCCTGGGAACGCCGCCCGGCGCCGGCGCTGGATCGTGGCGCTCACGCTGCTGATGGCGGCCCTGTTCCTGGTCCTTGCCTTCGCACCGACTGCCGGCGTCGGGGTCGCGGCCTCGATTGCCGTCGGCTTCCTGTGCGGATATATCGTGCTGCAGTACGCGGATGTGCGGTCGGCCTATCCCGAGGCGCTGACCGGACGGGCGATGGCTGTGTTCACCATGGCGATGTTCCTGGGCATCGCCCTGATGCAATGGATCACCGGCGTCGTCGCATCCATCGCCGCGGCGCGCCAGGTGGAAGCTTTCACCGCGGTGTTTGTCACAGTCGCCGCCCTGCTCGCCGTGGGCACGGTCGCCTTTGTCGGCCTGCCCTCCGCGCACAGCAAAAAAGCATGAAGCCCCAGCTCGCGTATGCTGCGTTTTTTCAGGAGCAACGCATGCCGACCCGCCTGACCGCCCAGGACTTCGACCAGGACCTGCTGATTCTTTTCGACGCTTACGTGCACGGCAATCTGGACCGGCGTGGCTTCCTGGACAAGGCGCAGAAGTTCGCCAAGGCAGGCGTGACGGCTGCCGGCCTGCTGGCCGCGCTCAGCCCTGACTTCGCCGCCGGCCAGCAGGTGGCCAAGGACGATCCGCGGTTGAAGACCGAGTGGGTGAGCTTCGATTCTCCCGCCGGCACGGGCAAGGTCCGCGGCTACCTCGTGCGGCCGGCCGGCGCCGGCGCGGCGAAGTTGCCCGCGATCCTGGTGGTGCACGAAAATCGCGGCCTCAACCCGCACATCGAGGACATCGCGCGCCGGCTGGCACTGGACGGCTTCATGGCGTTCGCGCCCGATGCGCTGACCCCGCTCGGCGGCTATCCGGGCGATGAACAGAAAGCAGTTGCGCTGTTTGCCCAGCTCGACCAGACCAAAACCCGGGAGGACTTCCGCGCTTCCAGCCGCTGGCTCGACGCCCGCGCCGACAGCACCGGCAAGCTCGGCGTGGTCGGCTTCTGCTACGGCGGCGGCATCGTGCACTGGCTGTCGACCCAGCTCCCGCACCTGGACGCCGGTGTGGCTTTCTACGGCAACACGCCTGATCCGGCCGAAGCAGTCCGCGTGAACGCGCCGCTGCTGGTCCAGCAGGCCGAGGTCGACGAGCGCATCAACGCGGCATGGCCGGCCTACGAAGCAGCTTTGAAAGCCGCCGGCGTGAAGCATGTCGCCTACCGCTATCCGGGGACGCAGCATGGCTTCAACAACGATACGACTCCACGCTATGACGCCCCGGCCGCAAAGCTTGCGTGGGAGCGCACCGTCGCCTTCTTCCGCCAGCAGCTGCAGGTCGAGCCCGTGGCGGCGGCGCCCGCGTTGCGCCTGCGCGGCACGATCCAGTCGGTGTCGCCCTCGGGCATGAGCATTCGCGATCGCCGCGGCGAGCTGGTCGAAGTGGCGGTGCCGGGCAACGTCATGGTCTCCGAGGTGTATCCGATCGAGCTCAGTGAGATCAAGGCGGGCAGCTTCATCGGTGTCGGCGCGATGCCGCAAACCGACGGCAGCCAGCGCGCGGTGGCCGTGACCGTCTTTCCGGAGTCCGCCCGCGGCACGGGCGAAGGACACCGCCCCTTCGACCTGATGCCCCAGAGCACCATGACCAATGCGACAGTCGCCGACATGGCGGCCGCGCCGGAGGGCCGAAAGCTCCGGCTGCGCTACAAGGACGGCGAAAAAATCATTGTCGTGCCGCCGGGCGCGCCAGTGGTCACCTTTCGCCCTGCCGACCGCAGCCTGCTGGTGCCCGGCGCCAGCGTGTCGCTCACGGCACAGGATGTCAACGGCCAGCCCACCGCAGTCCGGATCAACGCCGGACGCGACGGCTTCGCTTTGCCCTATTAGATTCGCTGGTTCCCCGCATTGATGGCCAGCGCAGCTCAGCGTATGCTGCTCCAGCCCAGCCCCTGGGCGCCCAAAAAAACCACCGGAGACAAAGCATGAAAATCACCACGACGAGCATCCTGCTGACGGCGATTCTGGCCAGCGGCTGCGCCATCGCCCAGACCCCGCCCGCGGCCGGCCTGGTGACCGAACGCAGCATCTCGCTGGGCGCCGCGATGGAGCTCGCGACCGCTGGCCTCGAACGCTGCCGCGCGGACGGCTACAAGGTGACGGTGACGGTTCTCAACCGGCACGCGCGCGCCGCCGTCGTCCTGAGCGACGACGGGGTGAATCCGCACACGGTGGAAAACAGCATGCGCAAGGCGTATACGGCGTTCACGACCCGCAGCCCGTCGGGCGAAATGGCCAAGCGCACGCAACCCGGACTGGCCGGTTTCATGCTGCTGGACCGCATCACCAGCATCGAGGGCGGGCTGCCGATCTTTTCGGCCAGCAAGGAGCTGGTCGGCGCCATCGGAATTTCCGGTGCCCCCGGCGGCGAGAAGGATGCAGCCTGCGCCCAGGCCGGGCTGGACCGGATCGCGCGCAGCCTCTGAGCCCGGCATCGGCGACCGGCCAGCTTGTACCGACCTGCCCGGCTAGCGCCGGATGTGGAAGTTGAGCAGCCGGGTGGCGATGACGGTCTCCGCCAGAAAGCACAGCAGCGCGAGCAGGAAGCTCACCACACCCAGCAGAAAGCAGGCCACGGCATATTTGTCGATCTGCACGGCAGTGGTCTCGCCGAGAAACAGCAGGATGATGGTCAGGCCGATCAGCAGCGCGCAGGTGGTCAGCAGCGCGATGCAGGCGTTCACCAGGCGGCCGCGCGCGCGCAACTCCCTCAACTCGAGCTCGGCCCGGTCCAGGAAGTCGGTGTCGTCCGAGACGCGGGCCCGGTCTTCGACCAGGCGGGCGCGGTCGATGATGCGTCCCAGCCGGCCAGCCACCGCGCCGATCATCCCCGACACCGCCGTGAGCAGGAACACCGGCGCGACAGCCAGCTGGATGCCGTGGGTGACGGCGCCGGGATCGAGTGGAAAAGCCATCGCCGATTATTGACCACGCAGCACAACCGCTCACCTGGCGAGCGGTTATGCTGCGCAGCGCCGAACATGCATACCACCCACGCCACACCCAGCAAGGACGAGATCGCGCTGCTCGATCCTTTCGAACGCCTCGGACTCGACCGGATCGAACTGGTCACCAGCGCCGCCCAGGCCCGCCAGGCCGCAGCCGAACTCTCGGCGGTGGGGGTCTGGGGTTTCGACACCGAATCGAAACCGACCTTCTTCAAGGACCAGCTCTCCGAAGGTCCGCACATCGTGCAGCTGGCGACCCGCGAGCGGGCCTGGATCTTTCAGCTGCATGACGAGGAGTGCCGCGCCATCGCCGCCGGCCTGCTGGCGCTGCGGGGCGTGGTCAAGGCCGGCTTCGGCCTGGGCGACGATCGCAAGCGCATTGCCAGCAAGCTCGGCGTCGAACCGGCCGATGTGCTCGAGCTCAACGCCGTGTTTCGCGAACGCGGCTACCGCAAGGATATGGGCGTGAAGGGCGCGGTCGCCGTGCTGTTCGACCGGCGCTTCATCAAGTCGAAGAAAGCGGCGACCTCGAACTGGGCCAATCCGCAGCTGACCCCGGCGCAGCTGGTTTATGCCGCCAACGACGCGTGGGCGGCGATTCGCGTCTACGACGGCCTGGGGCTGGCATGAGCCGCCCGGCCGCTCCGAAGGCTCATTGCCCCGCAGCTCGAAGAGCGGAGGTTTCCGAATGAGCCGCCCGGCCGCTCCGAAGACTCATTGCGCCGCAGCTCGAAGAGCGGAGGTTTGCTGATGCCGCCGTGGCGGATCGCGGCAGCCGGGCTGGTGTCGCTCGGCGTCGCAATGGGCATCGGCCGCTTCGCCTTCACGCCGCTGTTGCCGATGATGCTGGCGGACGGTGTCATCGACCTGCCGACTGCCAGCTGGCTGGCAAGTGCCAACTACTTCGGTTATCTGGTCGGCGCCCTGCTCTGCACTTTCCAGCCCTGGATCTGGCGTCGCATCGGCAACCCGCCGGCACCCCGGGCGACGCTGCTGGTGCGCGGCGGGATGGTTGCCACCGCCTTTCTGACGCTCGGAATGGCCTTGGATTTGCCGGCCGCCTGGCCGGCGCTGCGCTTTTTTGCCGGCGTGGCCAGCGCCCTGGTCTTCGTCTACACGTCCGGCTGGTGCCTGTCGCGGCTGGCAACGGCCGGTGTGCCTGCCATGGGGGCGCTGATCTACACCGGTCCCGGCGCCGGGATCATGTTGAGCGGCCTGGCGGCCAGTGCGATGGTCGCGCTGAAGGGGTCGGCGTCGCTCGGCTGGCTGATTTTCGGCTTGCTGGCGGCAGTCCTCACGGCCCTGGTCTGGCCGGTGTTTCACAGCCGCCACGAGGCCGCAGCGCCACTGACCCACTCAAAGCCGCCGGCTGACCGCCTGACGTCGCAACGGCACCGCGCCGAGGTCGTGCTGCTGACGTTCGCCTACGGCCTGGCAGGCTTCGGCTACATCATCACCGCCACCTTCCTGCCGGTGATCGCCAGGCAGACGCTTGCGGATTCCGCCTGGCTGGACCTGTTCTGGCCGATCTTCGGCCTGGGCGTGATCGCCGGTGCATTGATCGCCTCCCGGATCCGGCCGACACGCAATATGCGCCTCTTGCTGGCGGGCTGCTATGGCGTGCAAGCGCTAGGCGTCGCGGCCAGCCTGGTCAGTCCGACGCTCGCCGGTTTCGCTGTCGGCAGCCTGCTGCTCGGCCTGCCTTTCACCGCCATCACCTTTTTCTCGATGCAGGAGGTGCGGCGGCTGCGGCCACAGCAGGCGCCCAGCTTCATGGGCCTGCTCACCGCGATGTACGGCGTCGGCCAGATCGCAGGGCCTCCGCTCGCGTCCGCCCTGCTGGCCCGCAGCGCCTCGCCTGGTGCGGGCTTCAGCCGCTCGCTCGAGATTGCGGCGGCAGCCTTGTTGCTAGGCGCAGTGCTCTACCTGTGGGCAGCCTGGCGCTACCCGGCGGCGACAGGCGCGAGCACGGCGCGATGATCCCGCGCATGCCGAAAAAAGGCTGACCGGCGGGTTGTCATTCAGTATCCTGATCGTGCTCTCGCCCACCGCGCAGTTTGCGGCGGGGACAATGTTCAACTTGCCGATCCCGTTCTCACCCCCAGCTATCGAACATGATTCCCTTTTCAGTCCTCGACCTCGCGCCGATTCCCCAGGGCAGCGATGCCGCCCAGTCGTTTCGCAACACGGCCGACCTGGCCCAGCATGCCGAGCGCTGGGGCTACAAGCGCTATTGGCTGGCCGAGCACCACGGGATGCCCGGCATCGCCAGCGCCGCCACATCGGTCCTGATCGGCCACGTGGCGGGCAAGACCGAAACCATCCGCGTCGGCGCCGGCGGCATCATGTTGCCCAACCATTCCCCCCTGGTGATCGCTGAGCAGTTCGGCACGCTGGAGTCACTCTATCCCGGCCGGATCGACCTGGGACTGGGACGCGCGCCAGGGTCGGACCAGGCGACAGCGCGCGCATTGCGGCGCAACCTGAGTTCGGACCCCGATGAATTTCCCCGCGATGTGGTCGAGCTGCTGGACTTCATGGCGGAGCAGCCCCGGCAACACGTGAGGGCGGTCCCCGGAACGGGGCTGAAAGTGCCAGTCTGGATCCTGGGTTCCAGCCTGTTCGGAGCGCAACTCGCCGCGATGCTCGGCCTGCCCTACGCTTTCGCATCGCACTTCGCACCGGCGCAGATGATGCAGGCGATCGAGATCTACCGGGCAAGCTTCAAGCCGTCGGCCCAACTGGCCCGGCCGTACGTGATGCTGGGGTACAACGTGTTCGCCGCGGACAGCGACGCGGAAGCCGCCTTGCTGGCGACATCGATGCAACAGGCCTTCGTCAACCTGCGCAGCGGCCGGCCGACGCAGCTGCCCCCGCCCGTTCCGGGCTTCTACGAGAACGCCGGACCGTCGGAGCGTGCGTTGCTCGACAGCGTGCTGGCCTGCACCGCGATCGGTTCCCCCAACACGGTGCGCGCCGCGATGCAGGCGTTCATCGAGCGCACCGGCGCCGACGAGCTGATGATCACCTCCCAGATCCATGGCCATCAGCACCGGCGTCGTTCCTACGAAC
>JANXVP010000371.1 GCA_025351615.1 Ramlibacter sp.
CCGCCGAGGACTATCTTGGCGAGCCGGTCACCGAAGCGGTGATCACGGTGCCCGCGTATTTCAACGACGCGCAGCGCCAGGCCACCAAGGACGCCGGCCGCATCGCGGGCCTGGACGTCAAGCGCATCATCAATGAGCCCACGGCCGCGGCGCTGGCCTTCGGCCTGGACAAGCAGGAAAAGGGCGACCGCAAGATCGCCGTGTACGACCTGGGCGGCGGCACCTTCGACGTCTCGATCATCGAGATTGCCGACGTCGACGGCGAAAAGCAGTTCGAAGTGCTCTCCACCAATGGCGATACCTTCCTGGGCGGCGAGGACTTCGACCAGCGCATCATCGACTACATCATTGCCGAATTCAAGAAGGACCAGGCCGTTGACCTGTCCAAGGACGTTCTGTCGCTGCAGCGCCTGAAGGAAGCCGCCGAGAAGGCGAAGATCGAGCTGTCCAACAGCGCGCAGACCGACATCAACCTGCCCTACATCACGGCTGACGCCTCCGGTCCCAAGCACCTGAGCGTCAAGCTGACCCGCGCCAAGCTCGAATCGCTGGTCGACGAGCTGATCGAGCGCACCATCGCTCCCTGCCGCACGGCCATCAAGGACGCGGGCGTGTCGGTCGCCGACATCCACGACGTGATTCTGGTCGGCGGCATGACCCGCATGCCCAAGGTGCAGGAGAAGGTCAAGGAATTCTTCGGCAAGGAGCCGCGCAAGGACGTCAACCCCGACGAAGCCGTGGCTGTCGGCGCGGCGATCCAGGGCCAGGTGCTGGGCGGCGACCGCAAGGACGTGCTGCTGCTGGACGTGACGCCGCTGTCGCTGGGCATCGAGACCCTGGGTGGGGTGATGACCAAGATGATCACCAAGAACACCACCATCCCGACCAAGTTCGCGCAGACCTTCTCCACCGCCGACGACAACCAGCCGGCAGTGACGATCAAGGTCTACCAGGGCGAGCGCGAGATCGCCACCGGCAACAAGCTGCTGGGCGAGTTCAACCTCGAAGGCATCCCCCCGTCGGCCCGCGGCCTGCCGCAGATCGAGGTGAGCTTCGACATCGACGCCAACGGCATCCTGCACGTCGGCGCCAAGGACAAGGGCACGGGCAAGGAAAACAAGATCACCATCAAGGCCAACTCGGGATTGTCCGAGGCGGAAATCCAGAAGATGGTGAAGGACGCCGAGCTCAATTCGGCTGACGACAAGAAAAAGCTCGAGATTGTCCAGGCCCGCAACCAGGGCGAAGCGCTGGTGCACAGCGTGCGCAAGAGCATGACGGAATACGGCGAGAAGCTCGATGCCGCCGAGAAGGAAAAGATCGAGACCGCGATCAAGGATGTCGAGGTGGCGCTGAAGACCGAAGACAAGACGGCGATCGAGGAAAAGACCAATGCGCTGATGACCGTGAGTCAGAAGCTGGGCGAAAAGATGTACGCCGACATGCAGGCACAGCAGGCGGCGCAAGCCGCGGCAGCTGGCGGCGGCGCTGCAAGCAGCGATTCTGGCGGCGCGAAGCCGGCCGACGACAACGTCGTGGACGCTGAGGTCAAGGAAGTCAAGAAAGGCTGATCGCGGACGCGCAGCGCCGCGTCAGCTCGCCGCGTTTGAACGAGACCCTTGCGGGCTCGTCAACGCGGCGTTTTGCGTCAAACGACCTGAAAATTATGGCCACCAAACGAGACTATTACGAAACCCTCGGCGTCCCCAAGAATGCCACGGAAGAGGAAATCAAGAAGGCGTATCGCAAGCTGGCGATGAAGCACCACCCGGACCGTAACCAGGGTGAGGACAAGGCCGCCGAAGCCAAGTTCAAGGACGCCAAGGAGGCGTACGAGATGCTGTCGGATTCCGGCAAGCGATCCGCGTACGACCAGTACGGCCACGCCGGCGTCGACCCAAACATGCGCGGCGGCCCCGGTGCCGAGGGTTTCGGTGGCTTTGCCGAGGCCTTCGGGGACATCTTCGGCGACATCTTCGGCCAGGCACGCGGGGGCGCCGCGGGGCAGGCGCGCGGCCGCCAGGTGTTCCGCGGCGGCGACCTCTCCTACGCGATGGAAATCACGCTGGAAGAAGCCGCCATCGGCAAGGAGGCGCAGATCCGCATCCCGTCGTGGGACCCTTGCGAAACCTGCAGCGGCAGCGGCGCCAAGCCCGGCACCCAGGCCAAGACCTGCACGACCTGCCAGGGCCAGGGCGTGGTGCAAATGCGCCAGGGGTTCTTCAGCGTGCAGCAGACCTGTCCGCATTGCCGTGGCACCGGCAAGATCATTCCCGAGCCGTGCGCCACCTGCCATGGGCAGGGGAAGGTCAAGAAGCAGAAGACGCTGGAAGTGAAAATCCCCGCCGGCATCGACGACAACATGCGCATCCGCAGCGCCGGCAACGGCGAACCCGGCACCAACGGTGGTCCGCCAGGCGACCTGTACATCGAAATCCGGCTGAAGAAGCACGATATCTTCGAGCGCGACGGCGATGACCTGCATTGCGCCGTCCCGCTGAGCTTCTCGACCGCTGCCCTGGGCGGCGAAATCGACGTGCCGACGCTTGCTGGCAAGGCGGCGATCGACATCCCGGAGGGCACACAGAGCGGCAAGCAGTTCCGGCTGCGGGGCAAGGGCATCAAGGGAGTCAGGTCGTCCTACCCCGGTGACCTGTACTGCCACGTCACCGTCGAGACGCCCGTCAAGCTGACCGAGCACCAGCGCAAGCTGTTCAAGGAACTCGAGGAATCGCTCAAGAAGGGGGGCGCCAAGCACTCCCCTTCCGAGGGCAGCTGGGCCGACAAGCTGCGGGGATTTTTCAACGCCTAAGCAACGCGATGGCGTGGCCGCAGCCGATTCCCGAAGGCGGTTGCGCAGGAAACAGGGACAATGCCCGGCAATGTCCCTGAAGCTCTTCCGTTCAACAGGATATTCATCGATTCTCGCGCCCGGCGAAAGCCGCGTTGCAACCCATCCCGGCTGGCTGGTGCTCGCCACCAGTCTCTGGATCGGATTCGCGTGCAACGTCGCCCTCTGGCGCGAATTGCGTTCGTACGGCAGCAGCGGCCTCGGGCGCGAACTGCTTGCCGGCGCTTTCATCGCCGCCGCTTGTGCCAGCCTGCTCAGCCTGCTGGGCTGGCGGCGCACGCTGAAGCGAACCGCGACCATCTTGCTGCTTCTCGCGGCGCTGGTCGCCGCCTCCATCTGGGTCCAGGGCCGCGCCATGGACGCCGACCTGTTCGGGCAAGGGTTTCGCACCCTGCTGGTTCCGGGTTGGCCGAGCCTGCTGCGCTGGCAATTTCCCGCCTTGCTCGTCGGCATCGGTCTGGTGCCGATGCTGTGGGTCTGGCAGCTTCAGGTGCGGCGCCTCCCGGGACCCAAGCAGATGGCTTCGAACGCAACGGGGATGCTGCTCGGCCTTGTGGTGATGGCCGTCACCGGCTGGTTGCTCTTGCGGCCAGGCTGAGGCGTGGCGGAACCGGCATCCGGGCCGATTTCCCATCACGCCGTCTGGCTCAGAACAGGCTGGTCTGGCCAGCCGCGCCGGGCGGCCTGAAGGCACCGAGGTCCAGATCGACACGGGTGCGATTGAACCCGAGCCGACGGCTCGCCTTCTGGAACCGCTGACCGATCAGCCCGGCCCACAGGCCGGAGCCTTTCATGCGCGTGGCAAAATCGCTGTCGTAGTCCTTGCCGCCCCGCATGTCGTGGATGCGCGCCATGATGCGCTCCGATCGCTGCGGGTAATGCAGCTCCAGCCATTGCCGGAACAGCGGACTCACCTCCCAGGGCAGGCGCAGCACATGGTAGAACGCGCTGCGCGCTCCCGCCTCCCACGCCGCCTCCATCACCTGCTCCATGTCTTCGGTCAGGAAGGGAATCTGCGGCGCCAGGCTGACGCCGACCGGGATGCCGTGCTCCGCCAGCGTGCGAATGGTGCGCAACCGACGGTGCGGCGCGGCAGCGCGCGGTTCCAGCTTGCGGGTGAGATCGGCGTCCAGCGTGGTGATCGTCACATAAACAGCCACCAGATTCTGCTGCGCCATGGGCGCCAGCAGATCCAGGTCGCGCTCGACGCCACTGGACTTGGTCACCATCGAAAACGCATGCCGGCTTTCGTGCATCAGCTCGATCACCGAGCGCGTCAGCCGCAACTCGCGCTCTACCGGCTGGTAACAATCGGTCGCCGTCCCGATCGCCAGCGGCCGCGGCCGGTAGCTTTTTTTGGACAGTTCCGAGCGCAGCACAGCGGCGATGTTGCGCTTGGCGATGATTTTCGTTTCGAAGTCCAGGCCCGGCGACATGTTCAGGTAGCTGTGGGTAGGCCGCGC
>JANXVP010000379.1 GCA_025351615.1 Ramlibacter sp.
CGTGATCGTCCCGCTGTCGCGCACCGGCATTTTGATCGGCTCCATCTTCGTGATCACCATCGTGATGGGCGACTTCGTCACCATCGGCGTGATGGGCGGGCAGCAGATCGCTTCGGTCGGCAAGATCATCCAGGTCCAGACTTCGTACCTGCAGTTCCCGATCGCCGCGGCGAACGCCGTCATCCTGCTGGCAATCGTGCTGATGATGATCTGGGGCCTGACGCGGCTGGTCGACATCCGCAGGGAGCTGTGATGGAACGCCCTGGATCGCGGCCCCCGTCCTTTTATGCGCTGGCAGCGTTGTTCGCGTTGTTCGTGCTGTTTCTGTATGGGCCGATGTTCACCATCTTCGTGCTCAGCTTCCAGGGGCCGGAGGGCGGGCTGACCTTTCCGATGCGGGGCGTCTCGCTGCACTGGTTCGCGCAGCTCTGGGAGGGGATGGGCGTGGTCGACATCGCCTCGGCTTTCAGGCGTTCGGTGGCACTTGGCGCGGTGGTCATGGTGCTGACCGTGCTGCTGGCGCTGGCCGCGGGACTGGCGTTTCGCAAGCGCTTTGCCGGATCGGGCCTGCTGTTCTACACCTCGGTTGCCAGCCTGATCATGCCGTCCATCGTGGTGTCGCTGGGCATCGGGCTGCAGTTCCGGCTGATCGACACGGCATTCAAGACGGTGCTGGAGCGCTGGGCTCCCGATAGCTGGGCCGCGGGCTACGGCAGCGCCATGGGCCTGTACAGCTCGGCGCTCGGTGCGCACCTGACCTGGACCCTGCCGTTCGGGCTGTTGATCATGCTGGCGGTGTTCAACCGTTTCAACCCCGATTTCGAGGAAGCGGCGCAGGACCTGGGCGCCAGTCCGTGGCAAAGCTTTCGCTACGTGGTACTGCCGCTAATCGCCCCCAGCCTGGTCGGCGTCGGCATGTTCGGCTTCACGCTCAGCTGGGACGAGATCGCCCGCACTTCGCAGGCAATCGGCGACCTCAATACCCTGCCCCTGGAGCTGCAGGGTCTGACCAGCACAGTCACCACGCCGGCCATTTATGCTCTGGGGACCGTCACCACCGTGGTGTCGTTTCTGGTCATGGGCGCCACCTATGCCTCGATGAAGCTGATGCGCCGGCGGCTGGCCCGCCAAAGGAAATCCAGCGATGGTTGACAAGCCTTTCCACGCCCCGGCCTTTGCGGCCCTGCCGGTTCATGGCCGCTTTGATTATTCGGCCATCAGGGGGCGACCGGCCCTGGAGTGGCCGGGTGGCGCCCGACTGGCTGTCTACATCGGATTCAACATTGAGTACTTCGCCTTCGGTGAGGGCCTGGGGGCCAACCTGGCGCCGGCCTCGGCCCAGCCGGACGTCCTGAATTACGCCTGGCGCGACTATGGCAACCGGGTCGGTGTCTGGCGCTGCCTCGACCTGTTCGATGACCTGGCGTGGCCGACCGGCGCCATCGTCAACACGGCGCTGTACGACCACTGTCCGGAGGTGGTGGACGCGTTCGTGGTCCGCGGCGACGAGCTGATCGCGCACGGCCATACCAATGCGCAGCGTCAGGGCGCGCTAACCGAGGAGCAGGAGCGGGCGCTGATCGTTCATTGCCGCGACCGGATCGCCCGCGCCCATGGCAAGGCGCCCGCGGGCTGGCTCTCGCCCTGGATTTCGGAGAGCGCCGTGACACCCGACCTGCTCAAGGAAGCGGGCTACAGCTACACGCTCAACTGGTGCCATGACGACCAGCCGACCTCGATGCGCACGCGCGCCGGTCCGCTGTGGTCCGTGCCCTATCCGCAGGAGATCAACGACATTCCCATGATCGTGGGCCGGCTGATGGACGGCAAGGACTTCGCCCAGATGATCATCGACCAGTTCGACGAGATGCTGGAGCAGTCGCGGTCCCAGGCGCTGGTGATGGGGATCGCCCTGCATCCTTATCTAATGGGCCAGCCGTACCGCCTGCGCCATCTGCGCCGGGCCCTGCGCCATATCGAGGCGCATCGTGCCAACGATGTCTGGTTGACCACGCCCGGCGCGATCGCCGAAGCTGCGCAGCAGGCCTGGGCATGAGCGACGCCGCCCGGCAACTGGTCGGCGTCTGGCGCGTGCCTTGCACCGGGCCCGGCGACCTGAGCGGGGTGCAGGCATTGATCGATTCGGGCGCCCTGGTGCCGGCACACATCATCGCCGTGATGGGAAAGACCGAGGGCAACGGCTGCGTCAACGACTTCACCCGCGAGTACGCAACGATGCGCTGGTGCCATTTCCTGGCTGCGCATCTTGGATGCGAGCCGGCGCAGGCCGGTCGCCGCGTAGCGCTGGTCATGTCAGGCGGGACCGAAGGTGTCCTGTCGCCGCATTTCACGGTCTTCACCCGGCGCTGGATTGAGGGTGGCGTGGGTGCCGGTAGCCCCATCTCCAGTGAAAAGCGGCTGGTCCTGGGCGTGGCGCAGACACCGGATTTCGCGCCCGAGGACCTCGGTCGGACCGCCCAGGTGAAAGCGACCGCAATAGCCGTCCGCGCCGCCATGCACGACGCAGGCATCGTCGACCCCGCCGATGTCCACTTCGTCCAGATCAAGTGCCCCTTGCTCACGGCTGCCAAGGTCAATGAAGCGATGGCCCGGAGCGCAACGACCGTCACCCACGACAGCTATGAGTCAATGGGCTGGTCGCGCGGAGCGTCTGCCCTTGGCGTGGCTGTCGCCTTGCGCGAAGTCCCGGCGGAGCGGGTAACCGATTCCACCGTGCTCAGCGACTGGGACCTGTTTTCGGCGCGGGCGTCGGTCTCGGCCGGAATCGAGCTGGACCACAACGTGGTGATCGTGCTGGGCGAGGCCGCCGGCGCGGCATCGCCCTACCGGATCGCCCACACCGTGATGCGCGACGCCATCGACGGCGCCAGCGTCCGGCGCCTGCTGCAGGAAACGTTCGGGCTGGACGCGGATCAGGATCCCGAGCGGGTCGCCAGCGAGCTGGTCAACCTGTTCGCCAAGGCGGAAGCATCACCCGGCGGCACCGTCCGCGGCCAGCGCCACACCATGCTGGACGACACCGACATCAACGCGACACGCCATGCACGCGCAGCCGTCGGCGGTGTGCTGGCGTCGATTGCGTGTCAGACTGCCCTGTATGTCTCCGGCGGCGCCGAACACCAGGGCCCGGCCGGGGGCGGACCGGTGGCCGCCATCGTCAAAATGAAATGAAGCTCCCATGACCCGAATTCGAATCACTGCCGGCGGCCACACCTTTGTCGCCGAAACCCACCCCGATGCCCCGCAGACAGTCGCAGCATTCCTGAAGCTGCTGCCGTACCGGCAAAAGCTGATTCATGTGCGCTGGAGCGGCGAGGCCTGCTGGGTGCCGCTGGGTGAATTCAAGCTCGGGGTCGGCTTCGAGAACCACACCAGCCACCCGTCGGTGGGCGACGTCCTGTTCTACCCGGGCGGCTACAGCGAGACCGAGCTGCTGCTGGCCTACGGCGCCTGCAGCTTCGCCAGCAAGATGGGGCCGCTGGCCGGCAACCATTTCCTGACCGTCGTGGAAGGGCGGGCCCAACTGCGGGCGCTAGGCACCAAGGTCCTGTGGCAAGGGGCGCAGGACGTCCTGTTCGAAGCCGCGTAAAGGTGACCATGCAGGCAGCCCGCGTCCTCGATTGCGCATGGCTGGTGGCCGATCCCGGCAGTGCGCCGGCCCGGCAGAACATGCGTCTGTCGCTCCAGCAGGGACGGATCGCCGCAATCGCCCCGCTCGACGCCCCAGTCGCAGGCCGGCGCCGCCTTGTGCTGCCGGCTCTGGTCAATGCCCATGACCATGCGCGCACCTTTCGCAGCGCGACGCTGGGTGCGTTCGGCCAGCCGCTGGAAAGCTGGCTGCCCTATCTGGGCGTGATTCCAGGCGCCGATCCTTATTTTTGTGCGGCCACATCCTTCGCCCGGACCGTGCGCGGTGGCGTGAGCGATGCCATGGTGCACTACACCCGCGTCCAGGGGCTGGGTCCGTACCTGGAAGAAGCGCGGGCCGTGGCGCGCGCGGCCTGCGATGTGGGCTTGCGCATCGGTTTTGCCATCGCCATGCGGGATCGCAACGGCCTGGGGTATTGCGAAGACGCCGCCATGCTGTCCGCCTTGCGTCCGGGGATCCGCGAGGAGGTCGCGGCAAGACTGTCCGTCAAGCCGGTGTCTGCGCAGCAGCAACTGGCACAGGTCGATGCGGTTGCACGCATGGTGACCGAGGGCGGCCACGGCTCCCACGTCACGGTGCAGTACGGCCCGACCGGTGTGCAGTGGTGCAGCACGCC
>JANXVP010000437.1 GCA_025351615.1 Ramlibacter sp.
TCCAGCCGCGGATCAGCGCCGGCGTCAGCAGCAGGATCACCGCCGACGAAATCAGCAGCGACCGCAGCGGCGTGACGGTGTCGCTCACACCCCGCAGCACCGACGCGGTGAGGATCGACACGAACAGCAGCGGCAGGAAGCCCATCATCACGTGGGCGTAGGCAATGGCGTCGGGCAGCACGTCCGCGGGCGTGCCCAGCAGGCGCAGCAGGGGGCCGGCCAGGAGCAGGCCAAGCAGTCCGATTCCGACGCCCAGCAGCGCGCCGGCGCACAGCACCGTACCGGCGATGGCCCGGGCCTTCCCGATGTCCTTCGCGCCCCAGGCCTGTCCGACCAGGACGGAGGCACCTGAGCCCAGTCCGATGACGAACGCGACGAAGAACATCAGCAGCGGAAAGAACGACGCGACCGCAGCCAGCGCGCCCAGGCCCAGCATCTGTCCGACGTAGATGTTGTTGAGCGTTCCGGACAGCGCCTGCAGCATGTTGGTCAGCACCAGCGGCCATAGGAACACGAGGAAGGCTTTCCAGAGCGGGTGCCCGGTTGCCGTCGGCGGGACGGTGCCGGAAGCGGGTTTCAGGATGGGGCGTTGCATGACGGACCGCGCCAGTATGCATGAGCGATCCCCAAGCCTTTAGACTGCTGGCAGCCGCGGCCGGCCCCGGTTCCAAGGAGATTCCCATGACGGTTGACACTCTCGCTCTCGACGAAGCAACACGGTCGCGCCTGCTCGGCGTGGCGACCGGAACCCTGACCACCGTGCTGCTGAAAAAAGGGCTGCGCAATGTCTGGCTGCGCGGCACGATGCCGCTGGCGCCGGGGCAGCCGCGACTGGTGGGCAGGGCCTTCACGCTACGCTTCGTTTCGGCGCGCGAAGACCTGGCGACGCCGGCATCGTGGGGCTCGCCGATCTCGACGCGGGCTGCGATCGAGGCGATGCCGGCCGGCTGCATCGCGGTGGTCGGCGCGATGGGCGTGACCGACGCCGGCATCTTCGGCGACATCCTCTGCGCCCGGATGCAAAAGCGCGGCGTCGCCGGCCTCGTCACCGACGGCGTCGTGCGGGACATCGAAGGCGTGCTGGGCACCGGGCTGCCGGTCTGGTGCCAGGGCACAGCGGCGCCGGCGTCGGTGAACGGCCTGACCTTCGTCGGCTGGCAGGAAGCGATCGACTGCGGCGGGGTCGCGGTGTTCCCCAACGACGTGATCGTGGTCGACCGCGACGGCGCGGTGCTGATCCCGGCATCGATGCTCGCTGCCGTGGTGGACGCCGCCGTGGAACAGGAGCGGCTGGAAGGCTGGATCATGGGCCAGGTCAACCAGGGCGTCCCGCTGCCCGGCCTTTATCCGCCGAACGCTGAAACCCAGTCCCGTTACGACGCCTGGGCCAGGGACCAGGGGCCGGCATGACCGGCGGCAAAGTCGGCGTCATCGGGCTCGGCGCGATGGGCGGTGGGATGGCCGCGAGCTTGCGCCGTGCCGGCTTCGACATCCATGTGTTCGACGTCCGCGCCGATGTGGCGCAGCGTTTCGCGGCCGACGGCGGCACCGCGTGCGCATCGCCATCGGAACTTGCGCGTGCCTGTCCGGTGCTGATCTCGGTCGTGGTGAACGCCACCCAGACCGAAGACGTGCTGTTCGGCAACACCGGCTGCGCCGCTGCGATGCCGGCCGGCAGCGTGTTCGTGATGTGTTCCACGGTCGATCCGACCTGGTCGGCGGCGCTGGAAACACGGCTGGCAGGGCAGGGCGTGCTGTACCTGGACGCGCCCATCTCCGGCGGTGCCGCGCGTGCCGCCAGCGGCGACATCACCATGATGACAGCCGGCTCCGCAGCCGCTTACGAGCGCTGCGGCGGCGTGCTGGACGCGATGGCGGCCAAGGTGTACCGGCTCGGCGACCGGGCAGGCGCGGGCAGCAAGGTCAAGGTCATCAACCAGCTGCTGGCCGGGGTGCACATCGCCGCCGCCGCCGAGGCGATGGCGCTGGGGCTGCGCGAGGGGGTGGACCCGGCCGCGCTGTACGAGGTGATCACCCACAGCGCCGGCAACAGCTGGATGTTCGAAAACCGCATGCCGCACGTGCTGGCGGGCGATTACACGCCGCTGTCGGCGGTCGACATCTTCGTCAAGGATATCGGGCTGGTGCTGGACATGGCGCGCGCCAGCAAATTTCCGCTGCCGCTTTCGTCCACCGCGCACCAGATGTTCATGCAGGCGAGCACTGCCGGCCATGGGCGCGACGACGACAGCGCCGTGATCAAGATCTTCCCGGGAATCAAGCTGCCCTGAGGCAAGCGCGACGGTCCGGCCGCAGCATCGGCTTTGCATCGCAAGGGAATCGACACGCCGCTATGATCGTTTCAGTCTTCTTTTTTGCCATGCCCATGACCTTGTCACTGCCCCGCCTGCTGGTCCTCGCTGCGCTCGCCATCAGTCCTGCGCTGCACGCCCAGGACGATGAGCCTTCGCTGACCCCGACCGAGAACGCCCGGGTCGAGGGCCACTGGTGCGGCCGGGGCCTGCTGCGCGGCACCACGCTCAACCTGACCCAGCGCCACCAGGAATTCGAGGGCACGCTGGTGCGCGGGGACCGGGAACGCAATGTGGAGGGCACCATCGAAGGCACGATGCTTCGCACCTCGCGTGCCAGCGCCGGCCGGGCCGGTGAGCTAATCCTGCAGCTGCAGGGAGACCGGCTTCGCATCGTGACGGCGGGTGGGCCCTTGAGCCTGGTGCAGGGCATGTCCTTCTTCCGCGGGACCGGCTCCGGCTGCTGATCAGCCAGCCCGCACCGGCGCGCTAGATCCAGTGGCCGCCCCGCAGTTCGCGCGTGAGCCAGGCGCAGTACACCGGCGCCGCGACCAGCCCCGCAGCCCCGAATCCCGCTTCCAGCACCAGCATCGACGCGAGCAATGCGTAAGTCGGGATCTTGGTGCGGCCGCCGACGAAGTGCGCATTCAGGAAATATTCGAGCTTGTGCACCACGACCAGAAACGCCAGCGACAGCCCGCCGACCCACGGTGAGACTGTAAGCGCCGCCAGCACGATCGCGGCGTTGGACAGCAAATTGCCGACGATCGGCAGCAGGCTCGCGAAGAAGGTGAAGGCCACCAGCGTCGTCGCCATCGGGACGTGGTAGCCCAGCAGCGGCAGGATCACCAGCAGATACAGTGCCGTCAACAGCATGTTGACCAGCGCAATGCGAAGCTGGGCGGCGACGATGTCGCGAAACGCCAGCGCCAGGTGCAGCAAGCGGTTTTGGGCCAGCCGCAGCAGCGGTGCCGTCGCGGGCGGGCGGGGCGCTGCGGCTCCCGCGAGCAGGCCGGTCGCCAGGCCGAGCAGCAGGTACAGCAACACGCGCAGGGCATCACGTCCCCACTGCTGCACTTGGGCCGCATGGCTGCGCAGCCAGCCCGAGACCGCCTCCTGCAGCGCCGCGGCGGAATCGGGCAGCTTTTCCGCCAGCCATTGGGGCGCCGTGGTGCGCATCTGGTCCAGTGTGTCGGCCAGCAGCCGCAGCAATTTCGACAGGCCGCCGGACGACGCGCTGAGCAGCAGCTCGAACGCCTCGAACAGCGCAAAACCGAGCGCCGCGAGCACGATCGCCAGCAGCATGTAAGTGATCCATGGCACGCGGCTGGAATCGAGGTGGGCGCGGACCCGCTCGCGCACCGAGCGGTAAAGCACGAACCCGCCAATCCCGGCGAATAGTGCGGGCAGCAGGTGCAAGTGCAGCGTCAGCAGCAAAGCCATGGCGCAGATCGCCACGCTGCGAAAGTGGTACACGTCGGCGCGCGTGACGGGGGTGTCTTCAGCAGGGTTGGGCGGTGGCGTCATGGTCGGGCTCGGTCCTCTCCATCCTAACCTGTGGACCGCGTGCGGGGCGGCGTTGCCAGAGCCCGCCGGCAGCGGCACGCGCCGTATTTTTACCAAGCGGATGCTTGCTAAAAATAAGCGGATTTGCTATGGTCCGCGGGGATGGAACGACCCGTCGCACGCTCCCGCTCCCTGGCGCGCCCCGTGCCCGCCGCAGCCAACGATGCGGCGGTGGGGAAGCGGCCCCGCGGGCGTCCGCGCAAGACCGCCCTGGACCGCGACGACGGCAACCGCCGCCAGGAACTGCTGCGTTCGGCAGCCCGCCTGTTCCGGCGCAAGGGCTTCCATGCGACCAGCACGCGCGACATCGCAGCCGCCGCCGGCATGCAGAGCGGCTCGCCGTTCTACCACTTCAAGAGCAAGGGCGCACTGCTCTACGCCGTGATGGAGGAGGGCATGGGCTCGGCGATCCTGCGGCAGCAGCTCGCGCTGCAGCGGGCCCAGGAAACGACGGCCAACGGCCACGCACAACTGCGCCTGCTGATCCGCAACCACTTCGATATCCTGCTGGGCCCCGGCAGCGATTTCATCCCCGTCATGCTGTACGAGTCGCGCTCGATCACCGCCCGCCAACGCGCCTTGCTGGCGCAATTGCAGAGCTGTTATGAAGCGCCCTGGGCGCCGGTGCTGGAGGCGTTGCGCTCGTGCGGCCAGCTGCGGGCCGACGTCAAGCTGGCGCGCCTGCTGATGTTCGGCGCGCTCAACTGGTCGGCCCAATGGTACGACCGCCGCCAGGGTGCGTCGCTCGACGACCTGACCGATGCGGCGATGCAATTGTTCTTCGGAGAAACACCGTGACCCAGCCCTCGCACTACCGTTCCGTTTTCGCCCCTGGACTGTTTGGGCACAAGGTCGTGCTGGTGACCGGAGGCGGCTCCGGTATCGGCCGCTGCACTGCGCACGAACTGGCTTCGCTGGGAGCGCACGTCGTGCTGGTCGGCCGCAAGCTCGACAAGCTGTTCGACGTCGCGGGCGAGATCGCCGCCGATGGTGGACGCGCAAGCTTTCATGTCTGCGACATCCGCGAGGAAGAGGCAGTGCAGAACACGGTCCAGGCGATCGTGCTGGTCCACGGCCGCATCGACGGCCTGGTCAACAACGCGGGCGGCCAGTTC
>JANXVP010000507.1 GCA_025351615.1 Ramlibacter sp.
ACTATGGCTTCAAGAACGACCCGGACGTTCCGCGGGCGCTCGAGCAGATCCGCAACCGGGGCTGCGTGATCTCGCCGATGAGTACCAGCTACTTCCTGTCGCGCGATGTGGTCGTGCCCTCGATCGGCGGCGGCATGGCGGCATGGCGCGAGAAGCTGTTCGCCCAGATGCACCACAACGCCAGTGGCGCGGCCGATTTCCTGCGGCTGCCGAACAACTCGGTGGTCGAACTCGGTTCCAAGATCGAGATCTAGGCCGCGGCCGCCTTTACGTTTTTTTTACACCGCACCCCGACCTCTCTTCCCCGTTTTTACGCTGGCAATTCCAGACTCCGGTCCATCGTTTGATGCCGGAGAGTCAGCATGGATCTCGTTTTTCTCGGAGGTGCCGTCCTGTTGTGGGGCGTGATGGTCCTGATGGTGTGGGGCTTGCGCAAGCTCGAACGCCCCCAAGGGGGCCGGCCATGATCGGTCTGGAGGTCCTCTACGGACTTGGTGGCATGCTCGCCATCTTCCTGTTCGCCTACCTGGTCTTCGCGCTGATCTGCGCCGAGCAGTTCTGATGAGCGCCTCAGCCTTCGGTCTGCTGGCCGTCTACCTCGCGGTTTTGCTGGCTTTGTCCTGGCCGGTCGGAATGCTGTTGTCGCGCATGATCTCCGGCAAGCTGCCGGGGTGGGTGCTCAGGGCCGAAGCGCCGCTCTACCGCCTGGGAGGCACCTCGGCCGGCCAGTCAATGAACTGGTCGCAATACGCCCTGGCGCTGCTCGCCTTCAATACGCTCGGAGTGTTCGCCGTCTATGCGCTGCAACGCCTGCAGTTTTCGCTGCCGTTGAATCCAGCGGCCATGGCCGCCGTCTCGCCCGACTCGGCCTTCAACACGGCCGTCAGCTTCGTGACCAACACCAACTGGCAGGGCTACAGCGGCGAATCCACCATGAGTTACCTCACGCAGATGCTGGTACTCACCGTGCAGAACTTCTTCTCCGCCGCCACCGGGATGGCCGTGGTTTTCGCGTTGATCAGGGGCTTCGCATCGCGCTCGACCGGTGTGATCGGCAATTTCTGGGTGGATGTGACGCGCATCACCGTCTGGGTGCTCGTTCCGCTGTCGCTGGTGTTCGCCGTTTTCCTGGTCGGCCAGGGCGTGATCCAGAATTTCGACGGCTACAAGGACGTTGCGACCCTGGAAACAACCAGCTACCAGCAACCGAAGAACGGGCCGGATGGCCAGCCGCTGAAAGATGCCAGGGGCGAGCCGGTCATGCAGGACATGAAGACTGCCACGCAGACCCTGGCGATGGGCCCGGTCGCTTCGCAGGAGGCCATCAAGATGGTCGGCACCAATGGCGGCGGCTTTTTCAACGCCAACTCCGCGCACCCCTACGAAAATCCGACCGCCCTTGCCAATTTCTTCCAGATGCTGGCGATCTTCCTGATTCCTGCGGGGCTGTGTTTCGCTTTCGGCCGGGAGGTGGGCGACATGCGGCAAGGCTGGTCCGTGCTGGCGGCGATGACGCTGATTTTCGTCGTCGCCGTCGTGGCCATCACCCCGGCCGAGCAGGCGGGCAACCCGTTGCTGACTCCGCTGGGTGTCGACCAGGGATCCAGCGCCATGCAGTCGGGCGGCAACATGGAGGGCAAGGAAACGCGATTCGGCATCGAAGCCTCCAGTTTGTTCGCCGTGATCACCACGGCCGCCTCCTGCGGAGCCGTCAATGCCATGCACGATTCCTTCACTCCGCTCGGCGGCATGGTGCCGCTGGTCATGATGCAGCTGGGTGAAGTCGTGTTCGGCGGCGTCGGCTCGGGGCTGTACGGCATGCTGGTGTTCGCGATCCTGGCGGTGTTCATCGCCGGGCTGATGATCGGCCGCACACCCGAATACCTGGGCAAGAAAATCGAATCGCACGAGATGAAGCTGACCTCGATTGCGATCCTGGTGACGCCGATCGTCGTCTTGACCGGAACCGCCATCGCTGTCATGGCTGGCGCCGGCAAGACCGGAATCGCCAATCCCGGCGCCCACGGCTTTTCGGAAATTCTCTACGCGCTGAGCTCGGCCGCGAACAACAACGGCAGTGCTTTCGCCGGCCTGTCGGCCAACACGCCGTTCTACAACACGCTGCTGGGAATTGCCGTGTGGCTGGGCCGTTTTGGCGTGATCGTGCCCGTGCTGGCGATCGCCGGAGCGCTCGCGTCCAAGAAGCGGTTGCCGGTCACGGCCGGCACCATGCCGACCCACGGCCCGCTCTTCGTCGGCTTGCTGATCGGAACGGTGCTGCTGGTCGGGCTGCTGAACTACGTCCCCGCGCTGGCGCTGGGGCCGATCGTCGAGCACTACCTGCTCTGGTCTGGCAAGTAAGTCGGAGTCCACTTCCATGAAAACCCAGACATCCCTCACGCTGTTCGATCCCGTGCTGCTGCGCCCGGCCATCATCGCCTCCGTCACCAAGCTGACGCCGCGGGTGCAGTGGCGCAACCCCGTCATGTTTGTTGTCTACATCGGCAGCATCCTGACCACGCTGTTGTGGCTCCAGGCCCTGCAGGGCAAGGGCGAAGCGCCGACGGGATTCATTCTCTCGGTCGCCGTCTGGCTCTGGTTCACGGTGCTGTTCGCCAATTTCGCCGAGGCGCTGGCCGAGGGCCGCAGCAAGGCCCAGGCCGCGTCGCTGCGCGGGCTCAAGAAAAGCACCGTCGCCAGGAAGTACCGGACGGGCGGCACCGGCGCCTGGCATGGCAGGAGCTGGTTGCCGGAGCAGGCCGAGAACCTGCGCAAGGGCGACATGGTGCTGGTCGAGGCCGGCGACATGGTTCCGGTGGATGGCGAAGTGGTTGAAGGCGTGGCCTCGGTGGACGAGAGCGCCATCACCGGCGAGTCGGCTCCGGTGGTGCGCGAGTCCGGCGGCGACTTTTCGGCCGTGACCGGGGGAACGCGCGTCTTGTCCGACTGGCTGGTGGTACGCATCTCGGTCAATCCCGGTGAATCCTTTCTCGACCGAATGATCAGCATGGTCGAAGGCGCAACGCGCCAGAAGACGCCCAACGAGACCGCGCTCACCATCCTGCTGGTGGCGCTGACGATCGTGTTCCTGGTCGTCACAGTCACTTTGCTGCCTTACTCCATCTTCAGCGTCGAAGCTGCGAAAGCCGGCACGGCCGTCAGCATCACGGCCTTGATCGCGCTGCTGGTGTGCCTGATTCCCACGACCATCGGGGGTTTGCTGTCGGCGGTGGGTGTGGCCGGCATGAGCCGCATGATGCAGGCCAATGTCATCGCCACCTCCGGCCGCGCGGTGGAAGCAGCCGGCGACGTCGACGTGCTGCTGATGGACAAGACCGGCACCATCACGCACGGCAACCGGCAAGCGTCCCTGTTCATTCCCGCCCCGGGCGTCACCGGGAGCCGCCTGGCCCGCGCTGCGCTGCTGGCATCGCAAGCCGACGAAACGCCCGAAGGCCGCAGTATTGTCGAACTGGCTCGCGGGATGAAGGTCGACGACCGGGCTGGTGAGCACCCGAGGCCGGTGCCGTTCACCGCGCAGACCCGGATGAGCGGCGTCGACATCGGCCGACCGGGAGCGATCGTGTCGCTGCGAAAAGGGGCTGTCGATGCGATCCGTGTTTACGCGCTGGCACTGGGCGGCAACGTGCCCCCCGAGGTGACGCGCGCCGCTGACGACGTGGCACGGCGAGGCAGCACACCGCTGGCCGTGATTGAGGGCAACACGGTGCTGGGCATCGTCGAGCTCAAGGACATCGTCAAGGCCGGAATCAAGGAGCGCTTCGGCGAACTGCGGCGGATGGGCATCAAGACGGTGATGATCACTGGCGACAACAAGCTCACCGCTGCCGCGATTGCCGCCGAAGCCGGGGTCGACGACTTCCTGGCCGAAGCGACGCCGCAAGACAAGCTCACGCTGATCCGGCAGTACCAGGCCGAGGGCAGGCTCGTCGCCATGACCGGAGACGGTACCAACGATGCGCCGGCGCTGGCCCAGGCCGATGTGGCGGTCGCGATGAACAGCGGCACCCAGGCGGCCAAGGAGGCCTGCAACATGGTGGACCTGGATTCGAACCCCACCAAGCTGCTCGAGGTGGTCGAAACCGGCAAGGCGCTGCTGATGACGCGCGGCTCGCTCACCACGTTTTCGATCGCCAACGACGTGGCGAAGTACTTCGCCATCATCCCGGCCATGTTCGTCACCACCTACCCGCAACTGGCGGCACTCAACGTGATGCGGCTGGCCAGCCCGCAGTCCGCGATCCTGTCGGCCGTGATCTTCAATGCATTGATCATCATTTTCCTGATTCCGCTCGCGCTCAAGGGCGTGAAGTACCGCGCCGTGGGCGCCGCGGCGCTGCTGCGTCGCAATCTGCTGATCTACGGCGTGGGTGGACTGATCGTGCCCTTCATCGGCATCAAGGCCATTGACTTGGTGCTGTCGGCACTGCGCATGGTCTGAGACACAACCGGAAAACGTCATGAACCCCATTATTCGCCCCATGCTGGTCTTCTTCCTCGTGCTCACCCTTGTCACCGGAGTTGCCTATCCCTTGATCGTCACAGGCGCGGCACAGGTGCTGTTCCCGGCGCAGGCGGCGGGTAGCCTGATCTTGCGGGACGGCAAGCCCGTAGGTTCCGTCCTGATCGGCCAGAACTTTTCCGATCCCGGGCATTTCTGGGGCCGTCCTTCCGCCACCAGCCCGATGCCTTACAACGCGACGGCCTCGAGCGGCTCCAACCAGGGCCCGCTGAACCCTGCGTTCACGGATGCGGTGAAGGGCCGGGTCGACGCGCTTCGGGCCGCCGATCCAGGCAACGCCGCCCCGGTGCCGGTCGATCTCGTCACGGCGTCGGCCAGCGGGCTGGACCCGCAGATCAGCGTTGCCGCGGCGCGCTATCAGACAGCACGCGTCGCCAAAGCGCGCAAGCTGTCGCTCGGGAAGGTCCAGGCGCTGGTCGACCGGCAGGTGGAACCACCGCTGCTCGGGCTGCTTGGCGAGCCGCGCGTGAACGTTCTGCAACTGAATCTGGCGCTGGACGCCACGCAATAATCCCGTCAATGGGAACATCCGACGGCCAGCGCCCCGACCCCGACGCACTGCTGCAGAAGATGCAGCAGCAGGAAGAGCGACGGGCGAAAGGCCGGCTGCGGATCTATTTCGGCGCCAGCGCCGGCGTCGGAAAAACCTACGCCATGCTTAGCGCGGCGCAGCGCGAGCTGAAAGCTGGCTGCGACGTGTTGGTCGGCGTGATTGAGACCCATGGCCGCAGCGAGACCGCCGACCTTCTCGCAGGGCTGACCCTGCTGCCTATGCGGGACGTGCCTTATCGCGGCCGCACGCTCAAGGAATTCGACCTCGACGCCGCCCTGGCGCGCAAGCCGGGCGTGTTGCTGGTCGATGAACTGGCGCATTCGAACGTCGAAGGGTCGCGCCATCACAAGCGATGGCAGGACGTGCACGAGCTGCTGGATGCAGGCATCGATGTCTGGTCGGCCCTCAACGTCCAGCACCTGGAGAGCCTGAACGGCACCGTGGGCGCCATCACGGGCATTCGGGTCCACGAGACGGTGCCCGACACGGTGCTCGACGGCGCCGACGAAATCGTCCTGGTCGACGTCACGCCGGACGAATTGATCGGCCGCCTCAAGGCCGGCAAGGTGTACCTGCCGCAGCAGGCCGAACGCGCCGCGCACAACTTTTTCCGCAAGGGCAACCTGATCGCGCTGCGGGAGATTGCCCTGCGCCGCACTGCGGAACACGTCGAAGACGACGTGCGCAGCTACCGGGTGGAGCAATCGATCGCACCGGTATGGAACACCGGGGGCGCCATTCTCGCGTGCGTTGGGCCGCGGGAAGGGGCGGAGCAGACAGTGCGCACGGCCGCGCGCCTGGCGGGCCAGCTCAACGTGCGCTGGCATGCGGCGTATGTCGAAACGCCGCGGCTGCAGCGCCTGGACGTCGCGCGGCGCGACCATATTCTTGCCGTCCTCAAGCTGGCCGAAGAGCTCGGCGCCGCGACCGCGGTGCTGGCCGGGAGTTCCGCCGCGTTCGAATTGGTGGTCCAGGCGCAGAAACTCAATTGCGCCGTGCTGGTGGTGGGCCGTCCGCAGCCTTCGCGCCTGCCGTGGGGGCTGGCGGGGCGCACATTGACACGGCGCCTGGCCATGCTCGCCCCGACCCTGGACATTGTGGAAGTCGGCCAGGCGGCCAGTGCGCGACGCCTGGCAGGCATCGTGGAGCGGGTGCCTGAGGAGGGGGCGCAGGCGACATGGGGTGGAACCGGGCTGCGCTACTGGCGCGCCATCTTTGGCAGCGTGGTGATCACGCTGGCGGCGACGCCGCTGCTGGGGTACCTGGACCTGGCCAACATCGTGATGCTGTTCATGCTGGGCACCGTCGCCGTCGCCATGAAGGATGGTCGGGGGCCTGCCGCGCTCTCCGCCGTTTTGAACGTGGCGGCATTCGATTTTTTCTTTGTGCCGCCCCGCTTTTCGTTCGCGGTCAGCGACGTGCAGTATGTCGTCACCTTTGTCGTGATGCTGGTCGTCGGCCTGTTGACGGGACAACTCACGGCGGGCTTGCGCTACCAGGCCCGCGTTTCCTCCAGCCGCGAACGCCGCGCGCAGTCCCTGTTCGAGCTCGCCCGCGATCTTTCCGCTGCTTTGCTCAGTTCGCAGGTGCAGGAGCTCGGATCGGCGGCGGTGCAGCGCAACTTCGGCGGGCGGGCCGTGGTGCTTGCGACCGACGCGACCGACCAGCTGGTGATGCCGACCATTTCGCCGGCGGGATTCGACGCAAGCGTGGCCGACTGGGCGTTTCGCAATGGGCAATCCGCCGGCCTCGCGACGTCCACCCTGTCGGCCCAGTCGTGGCACTACGTTCCGTTGAAAGCGCCGATGCGAATTCGGGGCGTGCTGGCCCTGCAACCCGACCGGCCACGCTGGCTGCTGATTCCGGAACAGATGCAGCAACTCGACACCCTGGCGCGCCAGGTCGCCATCGCGCTGGAGCGCGTGCACTACGTCGACGTTGCCCAGCATGCGGTGGTGGAGATGGAGTCCGAGCGATTGCGCAATGCCCTGCTCGCGGCGATTTCGCACGATGTGCGAACGCCGCTCACAGCGCTGATCGGCCTGGCCGAATCGCTGCTGCAATCGCGGCCGGCGCTGGCGCCCTCACAGGCGGACCTGACCCGGGCCCTGTCGGGGCAGGCCCGGGAGCTCAATGCCTTAGTCAACAACCTGCTCGAAATGGCGCGGCTGCAAAGCGGGGCCGTGAACCTGCGGATCGAATGGCAATCGGTCGAAGAAGCCGTGGGCTCGGCGATCCGGGCCGTGCAGCCCGCCCTGGCAGGCAAGACGGTGACCACCCGGCTTGCGCCCGACCTGCCACTGGTCGAGTTCGACGCGGCCCTGATCGAGCGGGTGCTGGTCAATCTGCTGGAGAATGCCGCGAAATATGGCGAATCCCCGATCGTCGTAGCCGCGGAGGCAGGCGCCGACAGCCTGATGTTGAGCGTGCGCGACCACGGCGCCGGGCTGCCGCCAGCGCTCAAAGGCCGCGAACACGAGCTGTTCGAGAAATTCACCCGCGGCGATTCCGAATCCGCCACGCCAGGTGTCGGCCTGGGTCTGGCCATCTGCCAGGCGGTGGTCGTGGCCCACCGGGGCCAGATCACGGCCGCCAACGCCGCAGGAGGGGGCGCAGAATTCACTGTCCGCTTGCCGCGCAAGTCTCCGCCTTTACTGGACGAGTAGCTCCATGGCCGCCGCCCCTGTCGCCGTCGTGATCGAGGATGAACCGCAGATTCGCCGCTTTGTGCGCACGGCGCTGGAAGCAGAAGGCTGGCAGGTGCATGAAGCCGACACGGCGCAGCGCGGGCTGACCGAGGCCGGCACCCGCAAGCCCGATCTGCTGGTGCTGGACCTGGGCTTGCCCGACGGCGACGGACTGGAGCTGCTTCGCGATCTCCGCTGCTGGTCGGCGGTCCCGGTCATCGTGCTGTCGGCACGCGTTGGCGAGACCGACAAGATCGCCGCGCTGGATGCCGGAGCCGACGACTACCTCACCAAGCCGTTTGGCATCGGAGAGCTGATGGCGCGTGTGCGGGCCAATCTGCGGCGGCCCCGGGGCGCAGGGGCCGATGGAGCGTCCGAAGCGGTGTTCCGGTTTGGCGACGTCGAGCTTGACCAGCGGATGCGAATCGTCCGGCGAGCCGGCGTTGACGTGCACCTCACGCCGATCGAATACCGTCTGCTGTCGGTGCTGGCGGCCCATGCCGGCCGGGTGCTGACCCACCGTCAGCTGCTGCGGGAAGTCTGGGGCCCGTCCCATGCCGACCAGTCGCACTACCTCCGCGTTTACATGGGCCACTTGCGGCAGAAGCTGGAGTCCGACCCGGCGCAGCCCCGGCACTTGCTGACAGAAACCGGTGTGGGTTACAGGCTGGTCGCTTTCCCGTAGATCGACAACTCCGTCACATGCGACGGGCTGAGCTGCTCAGCATGCATGCCAGCCCGTGTTGACAAGGCCGCAATGACGAAGTGGCGAAGCTGCCTCCGATCCGCAGATTGAGCGTGATGTCCTGAGGCAGCGAGGACGTGACATTGACCCCGCGCAATGTTGCGGAAATACCGCTGCAGCAGATTCGGAGGCCCGCACCACTCTGAACGTGTCAGGCGCGGCCCGGCATTTTGTGCAACAGTACGGGCGAACTCCCTGCCGTCTTCATGAACCTGCTGTTCGTCGCCGATCCCCTCGAAGCTTTCCAGATCTACAAGGACACGACCTTCTCGATGATGCGGGAAGCCCAGCGGCGTGGCTACCGCATCGCCGCCTGCGGGCCGGAGCATCTGGTGTGGCGCTCGGGTGGCCAGGTCCGCGCGTCGGTGCGGGAGATCCGGCTGACCGGCGAGCCGGATCGCTGGTTTCTCGAGACCGGCGCGCCGGTCAAGGCTTTGCATGAATTCGATGCGGTGGTCATGCGCAAGGATCCGCCCTTCGACAGCGAATTCTTTTACGCCACCCACCTGCTCGAACAGGCGGAACGCGAGGGCGCGAAAGTTTTCAACAAGCCGGCGGCGCTGCGCGACCACCCGGAAAAACTCGCGATCATGGAATTCGCGCAATACACCAGCCCGACGCTGGTCACCCGCCAGGCGCAGGAGGTGCGTGCTTTCCACGATCAGCACCGGGACATCATCCTGAAGCCGCTCGACGGCATGGGCGGCATGGGCATTTTCCGGGTCAAGGCCGATGGGCTGAATCTGGGCTCGATCATCGAGACGCTCAACGGCAACGGCGTCACCAGCCTGATGGTGCAACGCTTCGTGCCGGAGATTACCGAGGGCGACAAGCGGATTCTGGTGATCGGGGGCAAGGCCGTGCCTTTCAGCCTGGCGCGGATTCCACAGGGCAGCGAAGTCCGTGGCAACCTGGCGGCCGGTGGCAAGGGCGTGGCCCAGCCGCTCAGCGCACGCGACCGCGCGATCGCCGACGCGATCGGGCCGGTGCTGGCCCAGCGGGGCTTGCTGCTGGTCGGGATCGACGTGATCGGCGACTACCTGACGGAGATCAACGTCACCAGCCCGACCTGTTTCCAGGAGATCACCGAGCAGACCGGCTTCGACGTGCCGGCCATGTTCATCGACACACTGGAAGCCGCGCTGGCCTGATTGCTGGAAGGCCGGTCAACCGGCGGCGGCGCCGTCGACAAACACCTTGAGCTCGTCCGCCGCCATCTGCACCCAGGTCTCGTTGGTAGTGAGCGGCGCCGTCACGATCACCGCGACCCGGTCTTGCGGCGAGGTGTTGCGGGCGAAGTCGATGCTCACGTCTTCGTCGGCCAGGTGGGCGTGGGAGAAGGGGTGGCGCCGCTCGACGTAGAACAGGTTGGTGGAGCAGTGGGTCCACAGCGCCTGGCCATTGGAGAGCATGAAGTTGAAGGGCCCGTGCGCCGCGATCCGCGGCGTCAGTTCGCGCAGGGTCAGCGTGAGCTCCTGGACGCTGGGCACGCCCGCATGCGATTTCGCCAGTTCCTGCAGCAGCCAGCAGAACGCCAGCTCGCTGTCGGTGCTGCCGACCGGATGGAAGCTGCCATGCAGCCGCGGATGGAAGTTCTTCAGGTCGCCGTTGTGGGCGAACACCCAGTAGCAGCCCCAGAGTTCGCGCACGAAAGGGTGGCAGTTTTCAAGCGCCACTTCGCCTTGCGTCGCCTTGCGGATGTGGGCGATGACGTTGCGGCTGCGGATCGGATAGCGCCGGATCAGCTCGGCCACCGGCGAGTCGCAGGCCGCCTGGTGATCGACGAAGTGGCGCAGTCCCGAGCCCTCGAAGAACGCAATGCCCCAGCCATCCGCGTGGTGGTCGGTGTGGCCGCCGCGCTGTGCGAACCCGGAAAAGCTGAAGGTCACGTCCGTCGGCACGTTGCAGTTCATTCCGAGCAGCTGGCACATCCGCCTATTGTCCCTTTTCCCGCAGCTGCCAGGCCGCCACCAGGGCCACGCCGCACAATGCGGCCAGCATCCAGAACGACTCGTGGAATGCCGCCAGCCGGCCGGCACTGGTGGCGGCATTGGCGAGCGAATCGCCGTGGGCCGCGATGCGCCACTCGAGCACGATCGCGCACAGGCTGATGCCGCACGCGCCCCCCAGCATTCGCAAGAAGTTGATGGCGCTGGCGCCGTAGGGAATCAAGCCCTTGTCGATCGAGCGCAGGGATCCCAGGTTGAGCGACGGCAGGATGAAGCCCAGGCCGATCCGTCCCAGGATCGTCCACGCCACCAGCATCCAGATCGCCGCACCGGAGTTCACCGTGACCATCAGCGCGAAAGACAGCGCCAGCAGCGTCAGGCCGATGCTGACCAGCAGGTAGGTCGGTTGCCGGTCCGCCATCCGGCCCACCAGTGGAATCGTCACAGCCAGCACGATCCCGGCCGGCAGCAGGATCGAACCGACGTACGACGCCGACAGGCCCAGTGCGACCTGCATGTACAGCGGCAGGAGATAGGTCGAACCGAACAGGGCGGTGCCGTAGATGAAGGCGACGATGCTGCCCATGCTGAAGCTGCGGTAGCCGAACAGCCGCAGGTTCATCAGGGGCTCGCGCCCTGTTGCCAGCAGGCGCCGTTGCCAGGCGACGAACCCGGTCAGCGCCAGCGCCGCGGCCGGCAGCAACACCCATGAGGCCGGACCGCCGCTGCGCAACTCCACCAGCCCGTTGAGCAGGGACAAGGTGCCGACGCTGCCGAGCGCGAGGCCGCGCCAGTCGAGTGCGCTGCTGCGTTCGGCCGCTGCGCCGCCCGGTGCGGTATCCGGCACGAACTTCCAGGCCAATACCAGGGACACGATGCAGAACGGCACCACCATGAAAAAGATCGAACGCCATCCGAACAGGTCCACCAGCACGCCGCCGATGCTGGGGCCGATGGCCGGCGCCAGCACCACGCCCATGCCGAAGATGCCGCTGGCGCGACCCTGTTCCTGCTGGGCAAAGCCGCGCAGGATGACGATCGCCGGGATCGGCTGCACGATGCCCGCTGCGAGCCCCTCGGCCACCCGGGCCCCCAGCACCAGGCTGAAGTTGCCGGCGAGACCGCCGACGATGCCCCCCGCCAGCAGCAGCAGCATCGTGCCGGCATAGACAGTGCGGTAGCCGAAGCGTGCCAGCAGCCAGGGCGTTGTCAGCATCGACACGGTCATTGCGACCATGAACCCGGAGCTCACCCACTGCGTCCGTTCCTGTCCGATCGCGAAGTGCTGGCTGATGCCGGGGATGGCCACGTTGACCACCGTCGACGACATGATCGAGGCCATGGTGCCCACCATCAGCGACAGCAGCAGGAGCCAGCGGTAGCGCGGGCCGTACCGCTCGCGCAGGGCGGCCAGGCTGGCGTCGTGGCTCACTGTGGCGGGCCTGACCGCGCGCAGCTGGCGCAGATGCAGCTCAAGCCACGCAGTTCCGGCGGGATGCGGGCCAGCAGGTCCAGGCTGAAGTCGACATGGGTGCACCAGCACGCCTGGGGCTCGAGACCCGGCGTGGTCTGGACTTCCATCGCGCAGAGGTTGGCCTGGCCGCAGACCGGGCAGACGGACGGGTCGATGGGGGGCAGGATGCTCACCAGACCAGTTTAACGGCCTGGCCGGGCTGTCGCGGCCGACCCCGGCACGGCGGATCAGCGGCCGACGGAACCTTCAGGCGCGCGCTCCGGCCGACTGCGTCCGGGGGACCTCGCCCCGTCCCTGTCAGCGGGCGTGGGCTGGCTGGCGGGAAGAGCGCGCTTGCTGGTCGGGCAGCGACTCGGCCGGTGTCTGGGCGATCACGCCGATCGCGTGCGAGACCGCGCCATGCATCTCGACCGGCCGCAGCAACCGGTCGCGCAGCAAGCGCTCGCAGCTGCGGCGCGTCATCGAGTGCGGCTGGCCGCCGTGGCTGACAAACATGAACAGCGTGCCCTTGGTGCTGGCCCAGACCAGTTGCGCGCGCAGCCAGTGCCGCCTGGAATACAGGTCGACCCAGCAGCCCTCGCTCAAGGTCGCGATCAGCGCATCGACCTCCACCGGCATCGGATCGACCGCTGCGCCGTCCTCGTCAGCGCAGACGGTGATCGCCTCGCCGCCAGACTGCCGCAACTCGCCATGGTCGGTCGGCAGCGTGTCCTGGAAGCCGGCGGCGTCGAGCTCCTGGCGTCCCATCCACGGGGAATGAACCGGCTTCGGCGCATGACGCGGCGCCGGTTGCGGACGCGGCGCCGCGTCCGGTTCGACTTCCAGCGGCGCGAAATCGCTGTCGTCGCGCCGCTTTTTCGCCCGCAGCCGCAGCACCGGCCGGTGCATCTGTTCCAGCGCCTGGAAAAAGCCCTCGGATTCCTGCGCTGCCTGGCCGAGCGCGCCAAGGCCGGAGCGAAGCCGGTTCAGCAGGCCCGGCACCATGTCGATCAGCCGGGCCGGGTCACGCAGCGTGACGTCGTGCTTGACGCTCCAGAGCAGGTCGGTCACCACGCTGCCATGGCCGCCGGGGTCGATCTGGCGGCCGGCAGCGGTGAGCCGCGCGTGCGCCATCACCAGCGCCCAGGGGCCGTAGACGAAGTCCTGCACCAGCGCAGGAACGTTCTCGAGATCCGCGCGCTGGCTCAGTTCCCACGCGATCTGGTCGGCCGCCGCCTGGCGCTGTTCCGCAAAACGGACCGCGTCGAGCACTGCCTTGCGTTGCTCTTCTTCCGCCGCGTCCTGCGCGCTCCAGGATGCTTCCAGTCCCGCCAGCGCCGAGAGGAAAGGCGCGCCATCCTGCATGTCGCCATCGCCGAGCGCGTTGAGCGCATTGAACGACGCGGCCACCGACTCAGAGAAGTCCTTGAACTCGGTGCTGAATTCGTCGTTGAACTTCAGGCTACGGTCGGCCACCCGCTCCAGCAGGCGGCGGCCCGGATGCTCCTCGTTGCTGAAGAAGCGCGGATCGACCATCGTCAGCCGCAACAGCGACGGCTCCAGCGCAACGATCGATTCGCGCACCGGCGCCAGCAGGCGCGGATCCACGGCCACCTGGGTGACCAGCTTGCGGACCACCTCCAGCCCGAGCACCTGGTCGGCGTGCCGCGCCTGCTTTTTCAGCCGTGTGCGGACCAGCGACCGCTGGCGGGAGGCGCCGTACGCGCCCCAGCGATCGCGGCTGAGCGTGGTGTCGGTGCTGACGGGCCGCAGCGGCCGGTCGACCGCTGGCAATTGCGCGTAACGCTGTGCGATGTCGGATTCCGGAGCCGGAATTTCGTCGTCAGTGGCCGCTTCGAGTCGCGCCAGGTCACTAGAGACGCGCGCGTAGTAGGCGGGTGCCAGCGCTGCCTCGCCATGGCTGGCGCCATGAAAGAGGAACTGCTGGATCAAGGCGTCGCCCGTCGGATAGGAGGGCAGGTCGGCCCAGCCCGATCCCGTGTGCAGCGGCGGCCCGCCTCCGCCCCCGGTCGGCTGCCCGCCGCCACTGCCCGCGTGGGACGGGCCGGGTGCAGTCCGCTGCGCCGGCTCCTCCCTGCGAGGGGCTGGTGCGCCCTGAGCGCCTGCTCGGGCGCGGATCGGCAGGACACGGTATCCGGCCGCGTGGACGTCGGCCGCGGTCAGCAGCTGGGTGAGCTGGCGGTACAGCAACTCCAGTTCGAGGCCCAGCGTCGGCGCCATGTGGCGCGTCCACAGCGCGGGCCAGGCGGGCTGCTGAACAGCGTCCGCCATCACGCCTCGCAGCACGCGCGCAAACACATCGGGCCGCAGCGGGTTTTCCTCGGGCCGCACCGACGGCAGTCCGAGCAGCGAGCTGACCAGGCCGTCCAGTTCCGCCAGCGGTTGCGCCACCACCGATTGCAGCAGTTGCGACAGTCGCGACGACTCGATCTCCTGATCCACCTGCTCGTCGTGCACCAGCGTCAGCGCCTCGAGCCGCACCGGCCCACTGCGCGGCGCCGGTGGCGACGCAGCTTGTGTCGCCTGCAGTGCCAGCCGCAATTCGCCCGGGAACCGCTCGATCCAGCCCGCCCGGCGCTTCAGCAGCTCGCGCGACGCGTCGGCGAGCTCATGCCGGTCGCTGGCCTTGGTGCTGCGGTTTTCCGCCTCCGCCATGGAGGCGACCGCATCGTCAACCGCGCAGGCAAGCAGGCGCGGTGACGCCAGGACTGCCTCGTCGACGCAACGGCGGAAAATGACGGTGGGGGCTGGCATGGGGAATTCCGGCCGAGTGTAAGCACACGTTCTGCCAGCCCCAGGCCTGTAGTCACAAACGCTTACGTGAAGCAAGCGCCGGGTGTGCGTTTAGTCGCAGTTCGCAGCCTTCACCTGCAACCGCCAGGCATGGAGCAAAGGTTCGGTGTAGCCGCTCGGCTGCTCCAGTCCCTTGAAGACCAGGTCCTGCGCCGCCTTGTAAGCGGCCGAGGTGCCGAAGTGCCCGGCCATGTTCTTGTAGAACGGATCGCCGGCATTCTGCTGGTCGACCACCGCCGCCATCCGCTCGAAGGTCGCCTTGACCTGGTCCGCGGTCACCACGCCGTGCAGCAACCAGTTGGCGATGTGCTGGCTTGAAATGCGCAGCGTGGCGCGGTCTTCCATCAGGCCGACGTT
>JANXVP010000538.1 GCA_025351615.1 Ramlibacter sp.
GCGCCGACGTTTCCCTGGGCAGGTGCATCGCGCGTTGCCGCCTGGCAGGCGCGAAAGCCGGCTTCGGCGTCGGGCCGGATCGACGAATCCCCGACCAGCAGATCGAACAGCACCGCCGCCGGCACGATCGGCAAGCAGGCCGGCCCGACCTGCAAGCCGACCCCTTGTTGCTCCAGCCAGCGCACCACCCCGGTCGCCGCTTCCAGGCCCCAGGCACTACCGCCCGCCAGCACGACCGCGTGCACGCTGTCCACCAGGTTGGTCGGGGCCAGCAGGTCGGTTTCGCGGGTTCCCGGGGCGGCGCCGCGAACGTCGACGCCGGCAATTGCGCCGTCGCGCGCAATCACGACCGTGCATCCGGTGGGCCGGCGCGAATCGGTGAAGTGGCCGATTTCAAGACCGGCGACGTCCGCGATGGAAGAGGGCGAAGCAAAGCTCATGGGCCTGCGATTATCGGTGCCAATCCGAAGGAAGGATTTTTCCTACAGCGTCTGCCTCCACTTTCACTACAGCCAGCCAAGGCTGTGCTTCGTACAGTCGACTGTTGCCGGCGTCGCTGGCGAATTTTTTCCAACAGCCTCCACAGGAAGCCCCCATGAACGAATCCAGCGAATCCACCAGCATCAGCAGCGGCATGTCCGGCAGCGGCCTGAACGGAAACGGCAGCGGCGTGGTCCAGCGCGTTGCGCAAAAGGCCCATGAAGCCGTCGACAAGCTCGAGCAGACCGTCTCGTCGGGCAGCCAGAAAATGACCGGCTGGCAGGAAGAATACGGCGGCATGGTGCGCGAGCAGGTCAAGGGCAATCCCCTGACGGCTATCGGCATCGCGTTCGCCGCCGGTATCCTGTTCAATCGCATTCTCGGCCGCTGAACCGGACCAGCCCAGCCGGGCCGGGTGCGGGGATCGAGGCGCAGCTAGGCGCACTTGTGCCCTCGCGTTAGCATTGACGCGATGAACCTCAATCCCAGCCATCTGCTGCCGGGCGGCGCCATCGCTGCCCTGTCCGCGGCGCTCCTGTTCGGCGCCGGGACGCCGGCGGCCAAAGTGTTGCTGGCGCAGACCAGTCCCTGGCTGCTCGCAGCATTGCTGTATCTCGGCTCGGGAATTGGCTTGTTTGCCTGGCGGCGGCTGCGCGGCGCGCCAGCCGTTCGTCTCGCACCGGGAGAGTGGCGCTGGCTGGCTGGCGCCGTACTGGCCGGCGGTGTGGCTGGCCCAGTGCTGCTGCTGGTCGGGCTCAATGGCTTGGCCGCATCGACCGCATCCTTGCTGCTCAATGCCGAAGGCGTCTTCACCGCGCTGCTGGCGTGGACCGTCTTTCGGGAAAATGTCGACCGCCGGATCGCGCTCGGCATGGCGGCGATCGTCGCCGGCGGATTGGTGCTGTCGTGGCCCGGCCAGCTCGGGTCGGTGGCCTGGCAGCCTGCCCTGTTCGTGACGGGCGCTTGCGCTGCCTGGGCCGTCGACAACAACCTGACACGCAAGGTGTCGTTGAATGACGCCTCCTGGCTGGCGATGGTCAAGGGACTCGCCGCCGGCGTGACCAATCTGCTGCTGGCGCTGGCGCTGGGCGCTCACTGGCCATCGGTCCCCATCGTCACTGCTGCGGCCCTGCTCGGTTTCGCCAGTTACGGCGCCAGCCTGATGCTGTTCGTGGTGGCCTTGCGCGACCTGGGAGCCGGCCGCACCGGCGCCTACTTTTCGGTCGCACCTTTTTTCGGCGCGCTGCTGGCCATCGCGCTGCTTGGTGACCCGGTGACGCCGCAACTGCTCGTCGCCGGGCTCCTGATGGCCGCCGGGGTGGCATTGCATCTGAGCGAGCGGCACCAGCACGCGCACCGGCACGAGCCGGCAGCGCACAGCCATGCGCACGTGCACGGTGCCGGCGACCCGCACCACGACCATCACCACTCGCCGTCGGTGGTGGCGGGCACCCGCCACACGCACGCCCACGAGCATGCGGAGTTGCTGCACAGCCATCCGCATTTTCCCGACGCCCACCACCGGCACCAGCACGCGCACGAATGATGGAGCGTCCCCGCATTCTCGCCTTCGATATCTTCGGCACCGTGGTCGACTGGCATGGCAGCATCGCGCGCGAAGTCGATGCGATGAAGCTGGGCGTGGGCGGCGCTGAATTCGCACTGGCCTGGCGCGCGGGGTACCAGCCCGCGATGCAGAGGGTGCGCAGCGCAGAACTGGGCTGGACCCGGATCGACGAGTTGCACCGGATGATCCTGGACGATCTGCTGCCCCGGTTTGAAATCACCCACCTGGACGAAACGCAAAAGCGCCACCTGAACCGGGTCTGGCACCGGCTGGACCCATGGCCGGACGCGGTGGAAGGCATCACCCGGCTCAAATCGCGCCATGTGGTGTGCACCTTGTCGAACGGCAACATCGGCCTGCTGACAGACATGGCCAAGCGGGCCGGCCTGCCCTGGGACTGCATCCTGTCGGCCGAAGTGTTCCGTGCCTACAAGCCCGATCCCGCCACCTACCTCGGCGTGGCGGGCACCTTCGACGCCGCGCCGCAAGAGGTCATGCTGGTGGCCGCGCACCACGACGACCTGGCCGCTGCGCGCGGCTGCGGCCTGCTGACCGCGTACATCGAGCGACCTCATGAATTTGGCGCCGCGCGACCCAAGGACGTGTCGCCGCGGGCGGGCAACACGCTGCACTGTGCCAGCCTGGTGGCGCTGGCGGAAAAGCTGGGTTGCTAAAGTCCCGCCGGCGTCGCAGCTTCGCTGAGGGGCTTCCCTGATGCCACGCAGCACGGCTGCGGCTACGCTTGGCGCCTCAGGAGATTTCATGCAGCGTCCGCACTACAAGTTCTGGCCCCAGCGCCTGCCCCATGCGATGAGCCCGCCGGCGACTTCGCTGTGGGACAACCTCGCCATCAGCGCGCGGCGCTATCCGGACAAGGCGGCGATCGTGTTTTTCGGTCGCCGCCACAGCTACGCCAGTGTGGCGAGCCAGGCCGAGCGGCTGGCGGCCAGGTTGCACGCGCTGGGTGTGCGCCGGGGCGACCGCGTGCTGCTGTGCATGCAGAACTGTCCGCAGCTGATCGTCGCGCATTTCGCCATCCTGCGTGCCAATGCGGTCGTGGTTCCGGTCAATCCGATGAACCGCGCCGAAGAGCTCAAGCACTACATCACCGACCCCGATGCAAAGGTGGCGATCACGACCGGAGATCTGGCGCCGGAACTGGTCAAGGCCAGCGACGCGTTGGCGCCGGGCGAAGGCCTGCAGCACCTGGTGGTGGCGCAGTTCAGCGATGCATTCGATGCCGACGTCAGCGGCGAGAACGCGCCGCCTGCGGTCTGGCGGGACTGGCTCCTGACCCGCCATCCCCTGCCGGCGCTGGCCGGCGGCCGGACGCTGGCCTGGACCGATGCGCTGGCGACCACCGATGCGCCGCCGGCGCTGGAAGCAGGACCGGACGACCTGGCGATCCTGCCGTACACCAGTGGCACCACCGGACTGCCCAAGGGCTGCATGCACATGCACTCCAGCATCATGCACAACGCGGTGGCTAGCGCGGCATGGGGCAATTCGACGTCGGAGAACGTCACCTTGCTGGTGGTGCCGATGTTCCACATTACCGGCATGGTCAGCGTGATGCACTCGAGCATTTATTGCGGCGCGACGCTGGTGATGATGCCGCGCTGGGACCGCGACCTGGCCGGCCGCCTGATCTCGGCCTGGAAGGTGACCACCTGGACCAACATCCCGACCATGGTGATCGACCTGCTGGCAAGCCCGGACTTCGGCAAGTACGACCTCTCCAGCCTGGTTCACATCGGCGGCGGCGGCGCTGCGATGCCGCAAGCGGTGGCGCAGCGCTTGCTCGACCTGTTCGGCCTGCGTTATGTCGAAGGCTACGGCCTCACCGAAACCGCGGCGCCGTCGCACAGCAACCCGCCGGACAACCCAAAGCAGCAGTGCCTCGGAATTCCGTTCATGAGCACGGAGTCGCGCGTGATCGATCCGCAGACGCTGCTTGAAATGCCGGTCGGCGAGCAGGGCGAAATCATCATCCGCGGTCCCGAGGTGTTCAAGGGCTACTGGAAGCGGCCCGAAGCGACCGAAGCGGCCTTCATCGACTTTGACGGCCGCAAGTTCTTTCGCTCGGGCGACCTTGGGCGGGTGGACGAGGACGGCTATTTTTTCCTGACCGACCGGCTCAAGCGGATGATCAATGCGTCGGGCTTCAAGGTCTGGCCGGCCGAGGTCGAGGCGCTGATGTTCCGCCACCCCGCGATCCAGGAGGCCTGCATCATTTCCGCGCGCGACAGTTACCGCGGCGAAACGGTCAAGGCCGTGGTGGTGGTGCGGCCGTCGCACAAGGGCCTGGTCAGCGAGCAGGACATCGTCGCCTGGTGCCGCGAGAACATGGCCGTGTACAAGGTTCCGCGGATTGTGCAGTTCGTCGACGCGCTGCCCAAGAGCGGCAGCGGCAAGGTGATGTGGCGCAGCCTGCAGGAGGAAGAAAACGCCGCGCCGACGTAGACTGCGGCTGCGGTTCAACAACAACACAACCCGATGGATAGCAGCAACGCGCCAAGCACCGGTTGGCAGGAGCGCCCGCTTGCCGACGAGGCGGGACGCCATGCGCGGTTCGCCAGCCAGTTCGCCGACGTCCAGGCGCGCCGGTTGCGCC
>JANXVP010000439.1 GCA_025351615.1 Ramlibacter sp.
TCAACGAGATGTCGGCCAAGGGCACGCTGCTGTTCCGCGCCATCAACGTCAACGACTCGGTCACCAAGAGCAAGTTCGACAACCTGTACGGTTGCCGCGAGAGCCTGGTCGATGCGATCAAGCGCGCGACCGACGTGATGGTCGCGGGCAAGGTGGCCCTGGTTGCGGGCTACGGCGACGTGGGCAAGGGCTCGGCCCAGGCGCTGCGCGCGCTGTCGGCCCAGGTCTGGGTGACCGAGGTCGACCCGATCAATGCGCTGCAGGCGGCGATGGAAGGCTACCGTGTGGTGACGATGGAATACGCAGCCGACAAGGCCGATATCTTCGTCTCCGCGACGGGCAACAAGAGCGTGATCACCCGCAAGCACATGGAAGCGATGAAGGACCAGGCGATCGTCTGCAACATCGGCCACTTCGACAACGAGATCGACGTCGCAGCGCTGGCTGACTGCACCTGGGAAGAGATCAAGCCCCAGGTCGACCACGTGATTTTCGCCGATGGCAAGCGCATCATCCTGCTGGCCAAGGGCCGGCTGGTGAACCTCGGCTGCGGCACCGGCCACCCGAGCTTCGTGATGTCGTCGAGCTTCGCCAACCAGACCATTGCCCAGATCGAGCTGTTCACGCACAGCGACCGCTACGAAAACGGCAAGGTCTACGTACTGCCCAAGCACCTCGACGAGAAGGTCGCGCGGCTGCACCTGAAGAAGGTCGGCGCCATGCTGACCGAGCTGACCGACGCGCAAGCTGCCTACATCGGAGTCGACAAGAACGGCCCGTACAAGGCGGACACGTACCGGTATTGAACGGTTTGCGGGCCGACCAACTCCTCGTCGAACGCGGGCTTGCCAGCTCCCGGTCGCAGGCGCAGCGGCTGATCGCTTCGGGCGTCCAGTGGCTGGCGCCCGGCGGCTGGAAGCCTGTGGCCAAGAACGGCGACGAGCTTCCGGCAGTGGCCGAGATCGAGCTGCTGGACGCCTCCGAGGCGCGCTACGTCTCGCGCGGCGGCCTCAAGCTGGAAGCGGCGTTGAAAACCAGCGGCATCGACGTGAAGGGGAAGGATTGCCTTGACGTCGGTCAGTCCACCGGCGGCTTCACCGACTGCCTGTTGCAGCTCGGTGCGGCGCAGGTCGTCGGCATCGACGTCGGCCAGGGCCAGTTGCACGCCAATATCCGCGCCGACGGGCGTGCGATCTGCATCGAGCAGGTCAATGCCCGCAACCTCGATGCGCAGGAGTGGATCGCCGGGGAGGGCCGACCGGAGAATGCCGCGGCGCAATTCGACCTGGTGGTGGCCGATGTGTCCTTTATCTCGCTCACCCTGGTGCTGCCCGCTGTTGCGCCGCTGGCGAAACAAGGCGCCCAGCTCCTGCTGCTGGTCAAGCCGCAGTTCGAGCTGCAGCCGGCGCAGATTGGCAAGCACGGACTGGTCAGGGACCCGGCGTCCTACCAGGTGGTGGAGCAGCGGATTCGCGACTGCTGCGCCGCGCTCGGCCTGCAGGTCCGGGCCTGGTTCGACAGCGCCATCACGGGCGGCGACGGCAACCGCGAGTTTTTTGTGCACGCGCAAAAACAATGACGAGGAAGCAGCAGATGCCATTCCCGATCAGCCTTGAATTCTTTCCGCCCAAGACGCCTGAAGGTGCGGACAAGCTGCGCATCGCACGGGCGGCGCTGTATGCGCTCAAGCCGGAATTCTGCTCGGTGACTTACGGCGCGGGGGGGTCCACCCAGGACGGCACCTTCGGCACCGTCGCGGAAATCCTGGAAGAGGGCGTCGGCGCGGCGTCGCATTTCTCCTGCATCGGAGCCACCCGCGCCAGCGTGCGGGAGCAGTTGACACGGCTCAAGACGATGGGCGTGAAGCGGCTGGTGGCGCTGCGCGGGGACCTGCCCAGCGGCTATGGCGCCGGCGGCGAATTCCAGTACGCAAGCGACCTGGTCGCGTTCGTGCGCGCGCAGACCGGCAGCGACTTTCGCATCGAGGTCGCCTGCTATCCGGAAGTGCACCCGCAAGCTCGCTCGCCCGATGCCGACCTGCAGGCGTTTGCCGCCAAAGTGCGCGCCGGGGCCGACTCGGCCATCACCCAGTACTTCTACAACACCGACGCCTACTTCCGCTTCGTCGACGATGCACACCGCATCGGTGCGGATGTGCCTGTCGTTCCCGGCATCATGCCGATCACCAGTTCGACCCAGCTGCTGCGCTTTTCGGATGCCTGCGGCGCCGAGATTCCACGCTGGATCCGGCTGCGGCTCCAGGGCTTCGGCGACGATTCGGCATCCATCCGCGCGTTCGGCCTCGACGTCGTCACCGACCTGTGCGACCAGCTGCGCACCGCCGGCGCGCCGGGGCTGCATTTTTACACCATGAACCAGTCGGCGGCGACGCTGGAAATCTGCCGGAGGTTGATCCCGTGAAACACTTTCTTTGCATTGCACTGCTGGCTTGCGCCGCCTCATCGGCGCTGGCGCAGCAGGAGGGGCCGCAGGTCATTGAAACCAGCGAGGCGGTGGCAGCCGCAATTGCCGAGGCGACCCCGCTCGCTTCCGAAACCGCCACCGCCACCGTGACGGTAGGCGAGGTGCTGGCGCGCCTGGAGACGGGCATTGCCTCCTGGTACGGTGGCCGCTTCCATGGCCGCAAAACCGCCAGCGGGGAGGCCTTCAACATGGACGCCCTCACCGCCGCCCATCGCAATCTCCCCTTTGGCAGCTGGGTGCGCGTGCGCAACCTGGGCAATGGCCGCAGCGTCGATGTCCGGATCAACGACCGCGGCCCGTACATCAAGCGCCGCATCATCGACCTGAGCCGGGCAGCGGCGCGCGCTCTGGGGGTGGAAGGAACCCATCAGGTGGAGATTTCGCTGCTCGATCAACGTCGCTGACGACGCGTCCCCCAACTGCGGGTTTGTGGAATTCCGCCCCTTTGGTACATTTTGGCAAACAAAGGGCGGGAGCAATCGCATGAGACGAGTTGTGTTGCCGATCGGGGCTTTCTTCATTGGATTTGTCGCCGGACCGGTGGCTGCGCAGTACCGGTGCCCCGCACCGAATGGCGCGGTCTATCAGTCTTCGACGCCTTGCCAGGTCAGGAGCGACAGCAGGAACGCCGCGACGGAAAAGGCCGGTGGTGGGTCGCGCAGCCGTGACGGCGTCACCTACTACGGCCCGGCGCAGTCTGATTCTCGCTACCAGCAGGCGCCGCCGTCCATCGGCGAAGCGCCGGCGCAACTCAAGTACATGAGCCCCCGCTGCAGTTCGCTAAACGACGCACTGCGGACCGCAGCGGCTCGGGGCCTGACTTACGACACGGTGTCCAGGATGCGCAAGGACTATCAATCGGAATGCGCGGAAGACGAAAGCGAAGCCCGGGGACGGCTGTCGGACGAAATGCGCGACAAGTCCAGCCAGAAGCGTGAAGCGCGGTTGAACGAGGCCCGGGAGCGCGACCGCGGCGCGCTGCGTCTGGAGCAATGCGGCGAGTCCAAGCGAATCCTGGTGACCAAGCGCGCCCGCACCGACCTCACGGAAGGTGAAAAGGCGGAACTGCAACGCTTCGAGACGAACTACAAAGCTCGCTGCTGATCGACTGGGCCGCGCTCAGCGTTCGTCGTAGCTCACAACCAGCGTCGCGGTGAGCGGACGGGACTGGCAGGTGAGCACGAATCCCGCGTCGATCTCCCATTGCTCCAGCGTGAAGTTCCTGTCCATCGTCACGCGACCCTCGAGCACGCGCGCGCGACAGGTGCAGCAGACGCCGCCCTTGCAGGAATAGGGCAGGTCGAGCCCGGCGTCGAGCGCCGCGTCGAGCACATGGTCCTGCGGCCCCAAGGCCAGCGAATGGGTCTTGCCGTCCAGCACGACCTGGAGCTGTGTCACGCCCAAAGAAGCGTCGGTTGTGGTGGCTGATGGGCCTGCGCGGAGCGTGGCCGGTCTCGTCGCGGGTGGCGCCGACACGCTACCGGAATGGAAGCGCTCGGCATGCACGCGGTCAGGCGCCAATCCGGCGGCGAGCAGGGCGCGCCGGGTTGCGTCGATCATTCCTTCGGGCCCGCACAGGAACGCTTCGTCGATGCTTTCGGCCGCTAGCAGTGTCCGCAGCAGTGCGTCGACCTTGGCTTCATCGATGCGGCCGTGAAGCAAGGCCGTTTCCTGCGGCTGCCGCGACAGCAGGTGGATTAGCGCGAGGCGGGCCGGATAGCGGTCTTTCAGATCCTGCAGGGCTTCGCTGAACATGATGGTGCCGACCCGCTGATTGCCATAGACCAGTGTGAAACACGACAGCGTCTCAGCGGCAAGCGTGGTGGCGATGATGGACAGCAGCGGGGTGATACCGGAGCCCGCGGCAAAGCCGACGCGGTGGCGAGCGCCCGCGACACGGGGGGTGAAGCGTCCGTCGGGCGGCATCACTTCGACCGTGTCGCCGGGCCGCAGTGTCTGCACCGCCCAGCGCGAAAAGCGGCCGCCTGCGACCGGCTTGATGCCAATCTCGACCTCGCCCAGCTGCACGTAACGCTGGTGCGCACTGCAGATCGAATAGCTGCGGCGTTCTTCACGGCCCTCCAGCATGGCCCGCAAGGTGAGAAACTGGCCAGGCCGGAAATCGAAGTCGCCGCGCAACGCCTGCGGCACCTGGAAGGTGAGAACCGCGGCGCCGGCAGCCTCGGGGCGGATGCGATGCAGACGCAGCGGATGAAAGTGGACAGCCATGTGACGCTGGCGCAGTCCTAATAGGGCTTGAAGTAGTCGAACGGCTCGAGGCACTCCAGGCACTTGTACAGCGCCTTGCAGGCGGTGGAGCCGAAGTGCGAGGTCTCCGTCGTGTTGCCCGAACCGCACTGCGGGCAGGCCACGCGCTCACCAGCGTTGCCGCGGCGCGTGTGCAATCGCATGACGCGCTCCCCTGTCTGCGCGGTGTGTGGCGGGGCAATGCCGTACTCGCGCAATTTTTCCTTTGCCGCTTCGCTGATCCAGTCGGTGGTCCAGGCCGGGGCCAGGCGGGTCACCACCTTCACCCGCATGCCCTCGCCGGTAAGTGCGGCACGGATATCGTCTCCGATCTGTCCCAGCGCCGGACAAGCGCTGTAGGTCGGTGTGAGCACGACTTCGATGGTGCCGTCGCGCTCATTCACTTCGCGCAGGATGCCGAGTTCGCGAATCGAGACCACCGGAATTTCCGGATCCGGGACTGTTTCGAGCAGCGCCCATGCCCGTTCGGTGCAAGTCACCACGTCGCGTCCGGGTGCTGCCGCGCCAGGCTTTGCATGTCGGCCAGCAAGTCGGCCAGGTGCTCTGAATGCAGGCCGTGCTTGCCGCGCGGGCGCAACCCCTGGTTGCCGGGACGATTCAGCGTGGCTTCGGCCAGGGCGTCATCGACGTCGCGGTCCCAGCCGGGGCGCAGGGTGCGTGGATCCGCTGCCGCGCCATCGGCAACGGCGGCAAGTTCCAGGTCGGACACAGTCCAGAATTCTTCCGTGTAGGGCAACAAGGTGTTCAGGGCGGTTTGCGTGCGTGCATGCGATTCTTGCGTGCCGTCGCCCAGCCGCACCAGCCAGTCGCGCGAATGCCGAAGGTGGTAGCGCGCTTCCTTGAAAGACCTGGCCGCGATGGCCGCCAGCTGCGAATCGGTCGATGCCTGCAACGCATCCCAAAGCCGCTGCATGAAAGCGCTGTACAGGAAGTTGCGCACGATCGTGATCGCGTAATCGCGGTCGGTCCCGTTCGCGGCTGAAGGCGTTGCGTGGTGCGGCAACTCCAGCAGCGTGAAGTTGCGGAACTCCGTGGGCCCGCGAAAGTAGGCCAGGCTGTCTTCGGTCGCGCCGCCGGCTTTGAGCGCCGCCGGGCCGCCCCAAGGCGCGAACGCCCCCTCGGGGGGCAGCGCAGCGGCCTCGGCCGCACGCGTTGGGGCGTTGATCACGGTTGCCGCGTGCTGGTAAAGCAGGCGGGCCTGGCCGATCAGGTCGAGGCTGATGTTGGCCATCGCGATGTCTTCCTCCAGCACCGGGCCGTGCGCGCACCATTGCGCATTGCGCTGGCCCAGCACCAGCGCGTTATCCGCCAGATGCAGCAGGCACGCCGGCGGCGCCGTGGTCGCGGCCATCACATGTGGCCGACTTCGTCGGGGATGTCATAGAACGTCGGATGGCGGTAGATCTTGTCTCCGGCCGGATCGAAGAACTCGGCCTTGTCGTCCGGCAGGCTGGCGGTGATCTGCGCGGAGGCCACCACCCAGATGCTCACGCCTTCCTGGCGCCGGGTGTAGACATCGCGCGCCATCTGCAGCGCCTGCTGGGCATCGACCGCGTGCAGGCTGCCGCAATGCTTGTGTTCCAGGCCCTGCTTGCTGCGCACGAATATCTCCCAGAGGGGCCATTCCGTGCGGGCATCGCTCATGCGGCCTCTTTCAGCTGCCTGGCCTGTTGCTTGCGGGCATGGGCAAGCGCGGCATCCCGCACCCATTGGCCGTCCGCATGGGCCTTGACGCGGGTCGCGAGCCGTTCCTTGTTGCATGGGCCCTGGCCATTCACCACCGCCCAGAAGTCGTCCCAGTCGATCGCGCCGTAGTCGTAGTGCTGGCGCTGTTCGTTCCACTTCAGGTCGGCGTCGGGCAAGTTGACGCCCAGAATTTTTGCCTGCGGCACCGTGGCGTCCACAAATTTCTGGCGCAGGTCGTCGTTGCTGATGCGCTTGATCCCCCACCGCATCCCCTGGGCGGAGTTCGGGCTGTCGGCATCGGGCGGGCCGAACATCGCGAGCACCGGCCAGTACCACCGGTTGACCGCGTCCTGCACCATCTCGCGCTGGGCGGCCGTTCCCCGCATCTGGGTCATCAGGCTTTCGAAGCCCTGGCGCTGGTGGAAACTTTCTTCCTTGCAGATGCGGATCATCGCGCGAGCGTACGGACCGTAGGAGCATCGGCAGATCGGCACCTGATTCATGATCGCTGCGCCGTCGACCAGCCAGCCGATCACGCCGACGTCCGACCAGGTGGGCGTCGGATAGTTGAAGATCGAGCTGTACTTGGCCTTGCCGCTGTGCAGCGCATCGAGCAGCGCGTCGCGGCTGACGCCCAGCGTTTCGGCGGCGGAGTACAGGTACAGGCCGTGACCGCCTTCGTCCTGCACCTTCGCCAGCAGGATGGCCTTGCGTTTGAGCGACGGCGCGCGCGAAATCCAGTTGCCCTCGGGCTGCATGCCGATGATTTCGCTGTGCGCATGCTGGCTGATCTGCCGAACCAGCGTCTTGCGGTAGGCGTCGGGCATCCAGTCCTGGGGCTCGATCTTGCGGTCGTCCTCCATCTTTCGGTCGAAGCGCTGTTGCCGCCCGGCGCTGTGCGCATCGGGTGCCGCTTCGAGCTCGCCCGTCCGCGGCTCGGGCAGGTCCATCGCATGGGTGTCCATGGGCAAAATTATAGGCATTCACCCACCAGTCTTCGGTGAGTGCCTTTGCGCCGGTGTTTACCGGAGACGGCTGCGCAAAATTGCCTTCCCGCAGGTGGTGGCCATGCGCAAAAGTTTTCGACCGCGTACTAGCGTCGTTGATGCGCAACGATGAGTTTGCGCTTGTGTATTCCAGCTCTTCAGTCGTCGCGGAATGTTACGGGCCTGGATCAGGATCGAGTGAAGGCATTCTGTTGGAATGCCGTCCTGCGATCGCAGTGACCTGCGAACTGCGATCCATCATGTCGGTGGCGGCCTACATGGCTGCTGGACATTTGCTTACAGCTAATGCTGAGCCGCCGCTAGACTCGCCGCATGAAAAAAAGTCCAGTCGATTCGAAAGCAGCGCGCTGGCGCTGGCCCCTGGCCGCGTTGGTTGTAGCCGTCCAGGCTTGCGGCGGCGGCGGTGAAGGGCCCGTAAGCGAGTC
>JANXVP010000102.1 GCA_025351615.1 Ramlibacter sp.
GTGAAGGCCCTGCGCGCCGTGCTTGCCGCGGACACGGTGCTGCTGCCGGTCGGTGGCATCACGCCGCAGAACATGGCGGCTTACCGGGCAGCCGGCGCCAGCGGATTCGGGACCGGGTCGGCCCTGTTCAGGCCCGGCCTCGCGACCGCGCAAGTTGCCTCCAACGCGCGCGATTTCGCTGCCGCCTGGACAGGTACGATCCGGACATGACCGCCATCCCTGCTTCGACCGCCGCTGCGCCTCCTGCTCCGATCTCCTTCGGCCTGGGGGGGCGCGTGTGCATCGTCACCGGCGGCTCGCAGGGCATCGGCGAGGCCTGTGTGCGGCGCTTTGCGCGGGAAGGCGCCCATGTCGTCATCGCCGACATTGCAGACGGTCCGGGGCAGGCGCTTGCCAGCGAACTCGGCGCTCTTTATCTGCATTGCGACGTCGGCAACAAGACCGAGGTCGATACGCTGGTGGCACGGGCGATGCAGGTTCACGGCCGCATCGACGTGCTGGTGAACAACGCGGGCATCTTCCGGGCCGCGGAGTTTCTCGACGTGAGCGAAGCCGACTTCGACGCCGTGCTGCGCGTCAACCTCAAGGGCGCTTTCCTGGTGGGCCAGGCGGTGGCCCGTGAGATGGCGAAAGCCTCGCGCGGTGCGATCGTCAACATGAGTTCGGTCAACGCGGTGCTGGCGATCCCCACCATCTCCAGCTACAACGTGAGCAAAGGCGGCATCAACCAGCTCACCCGGGTCATGGCACTGGCGCTGGCCGACAAGGGCATTCGCGTCAACGCGGTGGCGCCTGGAACCATCGCCACCGACCTCGCAGCCCGGGCCGTTCTCACCAGCGAGGACGCCAAGGCGCGAATCATGAGCCGGACCCCGATGCGGCGGCTCGGCCAGCCAGCCGAGGTGGCCGACGCCGTGGCCTGGCTGGCCAGCGACGCGGCCAGCTACGTCACCGGCGAAATTGTGGTGATCGACGGCGGCCGGATGGCGCTGAACTACACCGTGCCGGCATAGCGCCACGGCGTGCAGCCCCGCGGCTAGGCGCGGTCGCCGCCCTGCCCCTTCGAGCGCAGATGGCGCGCGACGGCCACTGCCTGAGGACCAGCGGCGCCGACGGCCTGGCGCAGCTGCGTCGGGTCGATGCCGAAGATCTCGCACCAGTAGGCGATGTCGGTTTCCTTCAGCAGGTCGATTGTCTGTCCCGGCGCTGCGCCGGAAGCGGGAGGGGGCGGGTTCATGTTGACAGCCATGGGTCTTGTTCCTCCGGTTCAGACATTCATGATCGAAACCGACCGCGTATTGAGGTAAGCCTCCAGCGCTTCCGGTCCGCCCTCGGAGCCGTAGCCCGAATCCTTGACGCCGCCGAACGGCATTTCGGCCGAAGGCATGGCGGGCATGTTCATCCACAGCATGCCCACCTCGACCCGGCGCGCCAGCAGGTCGGCATTCTTCAGCGACTTCGTGAACGCATAACCGGCCAGGCCATAGGGCAGGCGGTTGGCCTCGACGATCGCCTCTTCGAGCGTGTTGAAGCCGCGAATGGCGGCCATCGGGCCGAACGGCTCGTCATTGAACACCTTCGCGTCCAGCGGCACGTCCGACAGGATGGTGGGCTGCCAGAAGTTGCCGGCGTCGCCGATGCGCTCGCCGCCCGACATGACGGTCGCGCCGCGCTTCACCGCGTCCTGGGTGAACTCCGCCATGGCCGTGAGGCGCCGCGGATTGGCGAGCGGGCCCATCTGCGTGCCTTCCAGCGAGCCGTCGCCCACTTTCAGGCCGCTGGCATATTTGGTCAGCGCGGTGGCGAACTCGTTCTTGATGCTCTCGTGCACCAGGAATCGTGTGGGTGAAATGCAGACCTGGCCGGCGTTGCGGAATTTGGCGGCGCCCGCGGACTTCACGGCCAGCGCGATGTCGGCGTCCTCGGCCACGATCACCGGTGCATGGCCGCCCAGTTCCATGGTGACCCGCTTCATGTGCTGGCCGGCCATGGCCGCGAGCTGCTTGCCGACGGGGGTCGAGCCGGTGAAGGTGATCTTGCGGATGATGGGGTGCGGAATCAGGTAGCTGGAGATTTCCGCCGGGTTGCCGTACACCAGGCCCAGCACACCGGGCGGGATGCCGGCATCGGCAAAGGCCTGGATCAGCGCGGCGGGACCGGCCGGGGTCTCTTCCGGCGCCTTGACCAGCATGGAGCAGCCGGCCGACAGCGCGGCGGCGACCTTGCGCACCACCTGGTTGATGGGGAAGTTCCAGGGCGTGAACGCGGCGACGGGACCGACCGGATCTTTCAGCACCATCTGGCGCAGCGCGAGGTTGCCGCGCGACGGCACGATGCGGCCATAGACCCGGAATCCTTCCTCGGCGAACCACTCGATGATGTCGGCCGCCGCCATGGCCTCGCCCTTGGCTTCGGCCAGCGGCTTGCCCTGTTCCTGGGTCAGCAGCTTGCCGATCTCGCCGGCACGCTCGCGCATCAGCCCCGCCGCCTTGCGCATGATCTTGCTGCGATCGGCGGCGGTCATGTCGCGCCAGGTGAGAAAGCCCTTCTGGGCCGCTTCGAGGGCCTTGTCCAGGTCGGCTTTGCCGGCGTGGGCGACGCGCCCGATCTCCTTGCCCGTGGCGGGGTTGTGGACAGCCAGGCTGCGGCCATCGGCGGCGTCCTGCCACTGGCCGGCAATGAACAATTGGGTGTTTGGGTAGGTCATGGGGATTCCTGTGGAGCAATGAGGACGGGCAACCGCCTATTCTCTGGCAATTCGCCAGCCTCCGCGCGGCCTGGCGGGGCCGAGGCTGGCGAAGGGCGGTTGGACAGGGTCGACAGGACCCGGACATCAGCTTCCCCAGCCGTGCGCGTCCCCGGTGGCCCAAGCTTCTCCTGCCATTTTCCCGTCTTGCCTCCGCCGGGGCGCGCGGGCTAAGATGAGATTGCGGCACGGCTGTTTCGCCTGCGCCGCCTCGGCGGCCCGGTTCTCGGGCCGCAAGTCTGAAAAACGATACTGGAGACAACACAATGCCGTTTGGTCCGCTTGGCCGGTGCGCGATCGCCGCCTCTCTTTTGCTGGCTGCTACGGCTGGGGCCTTCGCCCAGCCAGCGCCACTTGCCCCGCGCGATGTCCCTGCCAAAAGCATTCCGGTGCCGACGACGGTGAGCCCGGAGCTGCAGAAGATCATTGCCCAGCCACTGCGCACCGCATGGGACACACCGCCCAAGACGCCCGAGGGCTGGAAGCAATTGGCGGAGACCATCCGCGCGACCGCCGCACCGAACGTCGAGGCGATGCGCCAGCGCCTGAATGTTCGCGTGGAGCCTGGCACGATGGCCGGCGTGAAGATCTACACCGTGACGCCAGAGAAGATCCGCCCGGAAAATGCCGACCGGACCTTGGTGCAGATCCATGGCGGCTGCTATGTGCTGAACCCTGCCGAAGCCGCGCTGCCGGAAGCGATGCTGATCGCGGCCATCGGCGGCTACCGCGTGATCGCGGTCGATTACCGCATGCCACCGGAAGCGTATTTTCCGGCTGCCCTGGATGACTCGATGGCCGTCTACAAGGCCATCATTGTAAAAACCGATCCCAAGCGTGTGGGTCTCATCGGCACCTCAGCCGGAGGTGCGCTGGTCCTGGAGATGGGGCTGCGCGCCAAGCAGCTGGGCCTGCCGATGCCAGGTGCCATCGCCTCGGGCACGCCCATGTCGGACAGCACGAAGACGGGCGACACGTTCTACACCAATGCAATGCTCGACAACGTCCTCGTCTCCACCGAAGGCTTCTGCGACGCTGCCGCAGCCTTCTACGCCAACGGCCACGACATGAAGGACCCGCTCATCTCGCCGGTCTACGGCGACATGGGTGGTTTTCCGCCGACCATCCTGACCTCGGGCACGCGGGACTTGCTGCTCAGCAACACGGTGCGTGTGCATCGCAAGCTGCGCAACCTGGGGATCGACTCCTTCCTGCAAGTCTACGAAGGCCAGTCGCACGCGCAGTACGGCCGCGACGATCGCATTCCCGAAACGCGTGAAGCGTTCGGGGAAATTGGGGAATTCTTTGGGAAGCATTTGAAAAGATAGGTCACTCGTGGTGCTGACAGGCAGACGCGTTGCAGGGAAAGTGCCGCGATGCGGCCGGGCGTGCCACCATGACGTCCATGGCCGTGTCAGACAAACAGATTTGCGATGCCATTGCGGGCCTCCTGGAGAGCCGGCAGCCGCAGGCGACGATCTGTCCGTCGGAAGCCGCCCGGGCGCTGGAGCCGAATGAATGGCGGTTATTGATGCCACGGGTCCGCACGGTGGCGATCGGGATGGCGAAGAACGGCGTCCTGGACATTCGCCAAGGCGGTCGCTCTGTGGTGCCCGATGAACCCCTGCGCGGACCGATCCGCTTAGGGCGACCGACCCCGGATACCGTTGGCCATCCGACGGCGCCCGACGGGCGCTAGTTCGTGG
>JANXVP010000124.1 GCA_025351615.1 Ramlibacter sp.
GCACGAACCCCGGATCGTTGCGTCCGAACAGCAGGGCGGCCAGTGTCCCGCCAACCATCGCCATCAGCGAATTCACCGCCACCAGGCCGGAAATCTTGTCAATCGTCTGGGCGCTCATCACGTTGAAGCCGAACCAGCCGACAGTCAGAATCCAGGCCCCGAGCGCCAGGAACGGAATACTGGAAGGCGGGTGCGCGGAGATCGCCCCGTCCTTGCGGTAGCGGTTGCTGCGCGCGCCCAGCAGCACGACGGCCGGGAGCGCCAGCCAGCCGCCGAGGGCGTGGACGACGACCGACCCCGCGAAATCGTGGAACTCCTCGCCGGTCAGGGACTTGATCCAGGCCTGGACGCCGAAGTGCTGGTTCCACACCACGCCTTCGAACAAGGGGTACACCAGCCCGACGATCACTGCCGTCGCCAGCAGCTGGGGCCAGAAGCGCGCCCGCTCGGCGACCCCGCCCGAGATGATTGCGGGAATCGCTGCGGCGAACGTCAGCAGGAAGAAAAACCTCACGAGCTCATAACCGTTGCGCGCTGCGAGCTGCTCGGCGCCGACGAAGAAATGGGTGCCATAGGCCACGCCATAACCGACCAGGAAATACATGACGGTGGAGACCGAGAAGTCCGTCAGGATCTTGACCAGCGCGTTGACCTGGTTCTTCTTGCGAACGGTTCCCAGCTCCAGGAACGCGAAACCCGCGTGCATGGCAAGCACCATGACGCCCCCCAGCAGGATGAACAACGCATCCGTGCTCTGTTTGAGTGCTTCCATGCGAACCTCTTTGGATTGATTTGCCTGTTATTGGTGCGCATTCTCTCGCAACCTGCGCGCGGCGACATGGGGGGCTGCGTTGGCGTTGATATACTGGGGTCAGCGCCGATTTGCCCCAGCTTGCGGGCGCTCAATAAATTCAGCTAAAGACCGACCGCCAGCACCCGGCCTCGTTTCCTTAGCGATGCCGGGTTTTTTTTGGCCTCATTCCTGATGATCGTTTCGCCCCAGTCGATGTCGTTCAGCGAGCCGCTTGCCTTGCAAAGCGGCGCGTCGATCCGCGATTACGCGCTGGCGTTCGAAACCTGCGGCACGCTCAACGCCGGGCGCAGCAATGCGGTGCTCATCTGCCACGCTCTGAACGCTTCGCACCACGTTGCCGGCAGCTATGCCGGCCGACCGGATTCCCAGGGGTGGTGGGACACGATGATCGGCCCGGGCAAGCCGGTCGACACGGACCGCTTCTTCGTCATCGGCGTCAACAACCTCGGCTCATGCTTCGGCTCGACCGGCCCGATGCACATCAATCCGGACACCGGGCAGGTGTATGGCGCCGATTTTCCGGTGGTGACGGTGGAGGACTGGGTCGACGCGCAGGCCCGGCTGCTGGATCGGCTCGAGATCGGGACGCTGGCTGCGGTCATGGGCGGCAGCCTCGGCGGCATGCAGGCGCTGTCGTGGACGCTGCAGTACCCCCAACGGGTCAGGCATGGTGTGGTCATCGCCAGCGCCCCGAACCTGACCGCGGAGAACATCGCCTTCAACGAGGTCGCGCGACGGGCGATCGTGACGGACCCCGACTTCCATGGCGGCAACTTCTACCAGCATGCAGTGGTGCCCAAACGCGGCTTGCGGATCGCCCGGATGATCGGCCACATCACTTATCTTTCCGATGACGTGATGAACGAAAAATTCGGCCGCCGTCTGCGCAGCGCAGCCACCGGTGCCGGGGATGCGCCGGATGGCACGGACTTGCGCTACACCACGCAGGACGTCGAATTCCAGATCGAAAGCTATCTGCGCTACCAGGGCGACAAGTTCAGCGAATATTTCGACGCCAACACCTATCTGCTGATCACCCGTGCGCTGGACTACTTCGACCCGGCGCTGCGGTACGGAGGCGATCTTTCAAAGGCGCTTGCGCGTGCGACTGCCGCCTTCCTGCTCGTGAGTTTCAGCACCGACTGGCGATTTGCGCCGCGCCGCAGCCGCGAGCTCGTGAAAGCGCTGCTCGACAACCGGCGCGGTGTCAGCTATGCCGAGATCGACGCACCGCACGGGCACGACGCCTTTCTGCTCGAAGACGAACGCTATCTCGGGGTGGTGCGCGCCTATTTCGAACGGATCGCGAAGGAAGCGGCCTCATGAGCGATCAGCTCACGATGGAATCGATCGCCCGGCTGGTGCCCGAAGGCTCGCGGGTGCTCGATCTCGGCTGCGGCGATGGCGCGCTGCTCGATTACCTGCAGCGCGAGCGCGGCTGTTACGGCTATGGGATCGAAATCGCCGACCACAACGTCCTGGCATGCGTCACGCGCGGCGTGAACGTGATCCAGCTGAACCTGGACGAGGGCCTGGCGATGTTCGACGACGGCTCGTTCGATGTGGTCCTGCAGATCGATACCCTGCAGCACCTGCGCAATGCCGAGACCATGCTGGTCGAGACGGCGCGCGTCGGTCGCGTCGGCATCGTTGCGTTTCCGAATTTCGCGCACTGGCCAAACCGCCTGTCGATCGCGCGTGGCCGCATGCCGGTGACCAGGCGCCTGCCTTACCAGTGGTACGACACGCCCAATATCCGGGTTGGCACCTTCAGGGATTTCGCGGCCCTTGCGACCAAGAACCGGCTGCGCATCCTGGATGCCTTCGGCCTGCAGGAAGGCCGCGAGCTGCGGCTCCTGCCCAACCTCAGGGCCGGAACCGCGGTCTTCAAGTTCGAACGCGACCGGGAGCGGGTCGCCGCTTCAGGCGGGAACCGGCCGTAACCTCAGGTACTGAAGCGTCAGCGCAACCATCACCAGCGCGATTCCCAGCAGGTCGGCGGCAACTGTGGGATAGACCAGGGCGAACCCGGCCGCGATCAGCATCACCCTTTCGAGCGTCGTCAGCTTTTTCCAGGCCCAACCCTGGAACCCGGCGGCCAGCGCCGCGACGCCGAGTGCCGCCGTGAACGTGACCTCGGCGATGGACCACCAGTTGGCGGCCGCGAGCGCCTTGGTCGATCCCATGAGCAGCAAGCCCTGGCCGCTCGGATCCAGCACGAACATGAAAGGCACCAGGAACGCGGGAACCGTGTATTTCCAGCATTGCATGGTCGTCTTGTACGGATCACCCCCGGTGATGGCGGCGGCGGCGAATGGCGACAGCGCCGTGGGAGGCGAGACTTCCGACAGCACGGCGTAGTAAAAGATGAACATGTGGGCGGCAAAGTCGGGCACGCCCAGCTTGATCAGCGCGGGCGCGGCGATCACTGCGCAGATGATGTAAGAGGCGGTCACCGGAACCGCCAGGCCGACGATCCAGACCACCAGCGACGTATAGACGGCGGTCATCAGCAGCGAGCCGCCCGCCATGTCGATGACGATCGAGCTGAACTTCAGGCCGAGCCCGGTGAGCGTCACGACGCCGACGATGATGCCGGCGCCCGCGCACGTCGCTGCGACGTTGAGCACGCCGATCGAGCCGCCCTCCAGGGCCTTGATGAGGCCCGACTGCCAGAACTTGCGCCCGATAGACCCGTCGCGGCTGAAGAGGTCGTACGGAATCAGCGCGCATTCCGGGCGCAGCATGCTGGTGACGAGCGCAACGACCGTGGCCCAGAACACCGACAGTACCGGCGAAAAGCCCCACAGCATGAAGACCACGATCGAGATCAGGGACAGGAAGTGGAACCAGTACTTGCGCGTCAGGTTCCACACCGAGTCCACCTTCTCGAAGACCGTGTTTCCCATGCCATATTTGCGGGCGTCGATTTCCACCATCAGGAACAGCGCGAAGTAGAACAGCAGCGTCGGGATCACCGCCATCAGCAAGACGTCGAGGTACGAAATCTTGAGGAACTCCGCGATCAGGAAGGCCGCGGCGCCCAGCACGGGTGGCGAGATGATCGCACCCAGTCCCCCCGCGGCCAGCAGGCCGCCTGCGGCGTTCTTTTCGTACCCCACTTTGGCCAGCATCGGCCAGGCCACCGAGCCCAGCGTCACGGTGGTCGCGACGCCTGAGCCGGACGGCCCGCCAAGCAGGAACGAGGCAAGGACCACCGTGCGCCCGGCGCCGGTCGGCTTGCCGCCCATCGCCGAAAAAGAGAAGTCGATGTAGAACTTGCCGGCGCCCGAATACTGGAGAAAGGCGCCGAAGATGGTGAACAGGATGATGAGGGACGAGGAGACGTCGACGGCAACTCCGAAGATCCCCTCGAAGGTCATGTACAGGTGCCCGACCAGGCGTCCGACTTCGTAGCCCTTGTGGGTCCATGGCGCCGGCAGCCAGGCACCGAACAGCGCGTAAAGCACGAACACGCTGGTGATGGCCGGCATGATCCAGCCGGTGGTCCGTCGCATCGCTTCCAGCACCAGCATGATCAACGCCACGCCGAAGAAGATGTCCCACGGGTCGGGCGTCGTGTTGCGGTCGGCGAAATCGTCGCCTCCGGCGATCACATAGACGACCAGGGCGACAGACAGCAATGCGGCGACCCAGTCCCACCACATGATCCGGTGCCGGAAAGCCTTGCCGATCGGGAACAGCAGGAAGGTCAGGAACAGAACCATGCCGACGTGCACCGGCCGCAGGACCTGGGTCGGAACGATCCCGTAGGCAGCATACAGGTGGAACAAGGACATCACCACGGCCGCCAGCGTGATGAAGTGGGCGAGCCAGCCTCCGAGCCGGTTCGCCGCGCCTTCTTCTTCCTCGACGTAAAGCTGGGCTTTTTGCAGTGCTTCATCGCTGACGAGCGATGGCGCGACGGTGTCTGGCGGGGCCGGGTCGGTCATGGGCTGGACGATCGATGCTGGTCAGTTGAGCTTGATTCCTTTTTCCGCGAAGTACCTGAGCGCGCCGGGATGGAAGGGGATCGGCGTCGCGGCCGTCTTCTGGTTCTCCAGCTTGAAGTTTTCCGCCTCCTTGTGCACCGCGATCAGGTCGGTGCGCTTGTCGAAGATGGTCTTCACGATGTTGTAAGCCGTCTTGTCGTCCATGTTGGCGTGCGTCACCAGCAGGTTCATCACAGTGGCCTGCCTGTTGTCGGTCTCCATGCCCCGGTAGGCTGCTTTCGGGATCGTGTCCTCCACGTACAGGTCGCCATACTTCTTGTTCATATTTGGAACCAGGTCGGCGTGATCGATCATCCTGATCTTGGTGCCGGGTGTATTGGCCAGGTCCGTGACAGCGGCTGTCGGCAAGCCGCCCACCCAGAAAAAGGCGTCGATCTTGTTGTCCTTGATCGCGTTCACGGATTCGGCGGCCCCCAGCCGTTCCCGCTTGACGTCCTTGTCCTTGTCGATGCCCGCGGCTTCGAGAATGCGAAAGGCCATCACTTCGGTCGCACTGCCCGGCGAGCCGGTCGAAATGTGCTTGCCCCTGAGGTCGGCGATCTTGCTGATCCCCCGGCCTTCGGTAGAGACGACATGCATCCGGTTCGGGTACAGCACCATCAGCGTGCGCAGCGGTACCTTGTGGCCCTTGAACTTGTCCTCGCCCTTGAACGCATCGAGGCCCGCATCGGCCATCGTGAAGCCGATGTAAGGCTTGTCGGTGCCGATCAGCTTCAGGTTGTCGACCGAGCCGCCGGTGACTTCGGCCGTCGCCTGCATGCCGGGCACGGTCTTGGACAGAACGGCGGCCAGGCCGCCGCCCAGGGGGTAATACACGCCGCCGGTGCCGCCGGTGGCGATCGAGATGTTCTGTGCGCTGGATGCCGCGGCCCACGCGAGCGCAGAGCCCACGATGGCGGTGCGCAGGAATTGAGTGATCATGCTTGTCTCCTTGTTGTCGCTGGACGAAGCGCTTCCCAATGCGCGTCTCGCGGCAAATGCTAGTTGATGCGTTCTGGCACTGTCAACGGCGCAAACACCGCCTACGCAAGTTCACAGAATGTGGGAGGCAATTACCATGCGGGGGCGAACGACCGCGCGCGACGCACGCGGCACAGCTCACTGGAACCACCATGACCGGCAAAAAAGAACAGCGCGACGGCCTCGAGAAGGGGCTGACCAATTACGGCGACACCGAGTTCTCGCTGTTCCTGCGCAAGGCATTCATCAAGGGGGCGGGCTACACCGACGATGCGCTGTCACGCCGTGTGGTCGGCATCGTCAACACCGGCAGCGGCTTCAATCCCTGCCATGGCAATGCGCCGCAACTGGTGGAAGCCGTCAAACGCGGCGTGATGCTGGCTGGCGGAATCCCGATCGACTTTCCGACCATCTCGATCCATGAAAGCTTTGCCCACCCCACCAGCATGTACCTGCGCAACCTGATGTCGATGGACGTCGAGGAAATGGTGCGGGCCCAGCCGATGGACGCCGTGGTGCTGATCGGCGGCTGCGACAAGACGGTGCCGGCGGAGCTGATGGGGGCGATCTCGGCGGGCGTGCCGGCGATCCAGCTGGTCACCGGTTCAATGCTGACCGGCTCGAACCGGGGGGAGCGGGTCGGCGCCTGTACCGACTGCCGGCGGTTCTGGGCCAGTTTTCGCGGCGACCAGATCGACGCGCAGGAAATTGCGGAGGTGAATAACCAGCTGGTCGCCAGCGTCGGCACCTGTTCGGTGATGGGCACGGCCAGCACCATGGCCTGCATCGCCGAGGCGCTCGGGATGACGGTGCCTGGCGGCGCCTCGCCGCCGGCGGTGACGGCCGACCGCATCCGCGTCGCCGAGGAAACGGGTGCGCGCGCCGTGCAGATGGCCAAGGACGGCCTGACGATCGACAAGATCCTGACGCCGGCCGCCTTCGAGAACGCGATGCGGGTACTGCTAGC
>JANXVP010000261.1 GCA_025351615.1 Ramlibacter sp.
AACACGTCTTCCGGTAGCAGCTTGACGCCCTTGGGCAAGAGCGAATGCAGTTCGACGAAGCTCTTCACCGCGTTGAACAGGCCGTCGCGCAATCCGCTCTCGTGGGTGCCACCGGCGCTGGTGGGAATCAGGTTGACGTAGCTTTCGCGCACCGGCTGGCCGTCTTCCGTAAAGGCAACGCACCATTGCGCGCCTTCACCCTCGGCGAAGCTTTCGTTGCTGTCCGCGAAGCCCTCGCCCTCGAACAGCGGGATCACCGGGTCGGTCGTGAGCGACTGCATCAGGTAGTCGCGCAGCCCGCCCTTGTATTGCCAGCTCTGGGTGTCCCGGGTCTTCTCGTTGACCAGCGACACGGTGACGCCAGGCATCAGCACCGCTTTGCTGCGCAACAGGTGCGCCAGCTCCGCCATCGGCAGCTGCGCCGTTTCGAAATACTTCGGATCGACCCAGACCCGCACCGTCGTGCCCTGGCGTCGGTCGCCTTCGGCCATCTTGCGCAGCTGCAGTTTCTCGGTGACGTCGCCGGCCTCGAACACCAGCCTGGCCACCATGCCTTCGCGATGGGTGACTGCTTCCAGCCGCCTGGAGAGCGCATTGGTCACCGAGACGCCCACGCCGTGCAACCCACCTGAAAAGCTGTAGGCCCCGCCCTTGCCCTTGTCGAACTTGCCGCCAGCGTGCAGCCGGGTGAACACCAGTTCGAGCACCGGCGCCTTCTCCTCGGGATGAAGGCCGAACGGAATGCCGCGGCCGTCGTCCTCGATGCTGACTGATCCATCGGTATGCAGGATCACCTTGATCCGCTTGCCGTGCCCGGCAAGCGCTTCGTCGGCTGCGTTGTCGAGCACTTCCTGGATGACGTGCAGCGGGTTGTCCGTGCGCGTGTACATGCCAGGGCGCTGCTTGACCGGCTCCAGGCCCTTGAGGACGCGGATCGACCCTTCCGAATAGTCGCTGGGGAGTTTGACTGCCATGTTGCGCGGATTGTAGACCCGGACAACGCCACGACTGGATAAACATACAGCCCGGGCGATCCATGCGCAATCCGCATCAAAAGACCGAAAAACGATCACTGTTGACGGCCCCCAAGCGGCGACCGGGCGGCTGAGCATTCGTTACAGTGCAGCATGCCCGAAGCTCCCGCCCCGCGCCTCTCGATGCTCCAGGTCCTTGCCTGTGGCGCCGCCATTGTGACCCTGTCGATGGGCGTCCGCCATGGCTTCGGCCTGTGGCTGCAGCCCATCACCCAGGCGCAGGGCTGGACCCGGGAAAACTTCGCCTTCGCCATCGCCATCCAGAACCTGGCATGGGGCTGTTTCGGCATCTTCGCCGGCATGGTGGCGGATCGCTTCGGCGCCTTTCGCGTCATCGTCGGCGGCGCCCTGCTGTATGCCCTGGGGCTCGTCGGGATGGCTCTCGCGCCGACCGTGCTGGTCTTCACCCTGACCGCCGGCATCCTGATCGGCGCAGCCCAGGCCGGCACCACCTACGCGGTCGTCTACGGCATCATCGGCCGCCAGATCGATCCGCAGCGCCGCTCCTGGGCCATGGGCATCGCGGCCGCCGCCGGATCGTTCGGCCAGTTCCTGATGGTGCCGGTCGAAGGCTTCCTGATTTCCGGCTTCGGCTGGCAGCAGGCGCTGCTGGTCCTGAGCGCGATGGTGTTGCTGATCGGGCCGCTGGCGTTCGGCTTGCGCGAGCCCGGGTTTGCCCGTGGCCTGGCACCGAAACGTGAGCAGACCATCCTGCAGGCACTGCGTGAAGCGCTGAAGTACCCGAGCTTCCAGCTGCTGATGGCGGGCTACTTTGTCTGCGGCTTCCAGGTGGTCTTTATCGGCGTCCACATGCCGAGCTACCTGCGGGACAAGGGTCTGTCGCCGCAGGTCGCAAGCTATTCGCTGGCGCTGATCGGGCTGTTCAACGTGTTCGGCACCTACATTGCCGGCACGCTCGGCCAGCGGCTGGCCAAACGCAAGATCCTGGCCTTCATCTACATCGCGCGGTCAGTGGCGATCAGCCTGTTCCTGATCGTTCCCCTGACCCCGCTGTCGGTGTATGTCTTCGCCGGCGTGATGGGCCTGCTGTGGCTGTCGACTGTGCCGGTGACCAATGCATCGGTGGCGGGCATCTTCGGCGTGGCGCACCTGTCGATGCTCAGCGGCTTCGTCTTCTTCAGCCACCAGATCGGCTCCTTCGTGGGCGTCTGGATGGGTGGCCTGTTGTACGACCGGACGGGAGGTTACGACATCGTCTGGTACATCTCGATCGCGCTGGGCATCTTCGCGGCGCTGGTCAACCTGCCGGTGCGTGAAGCGCCGATCGCACGCATGCCCGTGCCGCAAGGAGCTTGAGGTGAGTTTGCGCGCCCGCAAGCTGGCCGCCTATGCTGCGGCAGTGAGTGCACTGCTGTCCGTGTTCGCGCTCTATGCCCGGCCCGAAATCATGGTCGCACTGGCCGACCAGATGTGGGCCTGCTTCAA
>JANXVP010000280.1 GCA_025351615.1 Ramlibacter sp.
CCTTGGCCGCGTCCGACACGCCGAAGCGCTCGGCGTACAGCACGTCCGCGCCCTTGTCGATCATGGCGAAAGCCGCTTCCTTGGCCTTCGGCGGATCGAACCAGCTGTTGATGAAGCTGACGGTGAATTCCACCTTGGGATTGGTTTCCCTGGCGCCCGCCATGAAGGCGTGCATCAGGCGATTCACCTCCGGAATCGGGAAGCCGCCGACCATGCCGATCTTGTTGGTCTTGGTGACGCCACCGGCCACCATTCCGGACAGATAGGCCGGCTCCTGGATGTAGTTGTCGAAGACGCTGAAGTTCGGCGCCTGCGGCTTGCCCGACGATCCCATCAGGAACCAGGTTTTCGGAAAGTCCTTGGCGACCTTGCGGGCCGCCGCTTCGACCGCGAACGACTCGCCGACGATCAGCTGATTGCCGCCGGTGGCGTATTCGCGCATCACCCGTTCGTAGTCGGCATTGGCCACATTCTCGCTGGCCTTGTATTCGATCTCACCGCGGGCCTCGGCCGCCTTGAGGGCCTTGTGGACCCGGCTGACCCATTGCTGCTCGAACGGGACGGTGTAGATGGCCGCGACCTTGAGCTTGGCTTGCGCCAGCGACAGGCCGGGGACTGCGGCGACCAATGCGGCCGCCAGGGTGATCAGGTGACGGCGTTTCATCCGGAACAGGGACATGGGTTTCTCCTCAAAAAAAGACAGGTTATTAAAATCACGGGGGAAACTGATCTGGGGGGTGAGAGCAAGCGTCGTGCCAGCGCGTATCCACGTCAAGGATGTTTCCCCTGCCAAGCCAGGATGGCAGCGTTTAGAACGGGCCGCCCCGGATGTCGAACGCACGCTGGATGAACCACCACGTGGCAATCGCCGCGACGATCAGTGACCCGACCTTGAGCACGCCGCGCTGGTAGAAGTACGTCTTGCGCAGCAGGAAAGCCACCGGCAGGAAAACCGCGACGATGGCCAGCTGGCCCACTTCGACGCCGCCGTTGAAACCGACCAGGGCCAGCACCAGCGCGTTCTGCGGCAGGCCCAGGTCGGCCAGCACCGAGGCGAAGCCGAAGCCGTGGATCAGGCCGAAGACGAAGGCCATCACCCACCGTTTGGAATCGATGGTGCCGCCGAGATTGTTGAGCGCCGCAAAAATGACCGACAACGCGATCGCCGACTCGACCAGGCGCGACGGCAGGCTGATGATCTGCAACGCCGCCAGGGTAAGCGTGATCGAGTGCGCCAACGTGAAGGCGGTGACGACCTTGAGCACTTCCTTCACCGCGCCGCCCAGCCCGGGAGCTCCTTCCCACTTGCCGTGGCGGCGAACCAGCACGGCGGGCAGCAGCAGCGACAGCAGGAACAGGATGTGGTCGTAACCGATCCAGATGTGCCAGATGCCATCGACCAGGTACTGGCGCAAGGTCGGCCAGGCACCGCTGGATTGCAGCGCCAGCCTCTGCTCGGCCGACTCCGTGCCGAAGACCAGCGCCTGCGCGGCGACACCGCCCGGCGCCACCCATTGCACCAACCCGCGGTGGGACGGGTCGACGTCGAAGAACAGCGAGTAATGAACTTTCAGGCCGGCGTCCAGGCTGGGGCAACGGGCCACCAGGCTGAGCACGGCATAGGTGCCGTCGCTGTGGTGGTCGAGCTGCATCGGCGCGGCGGTCTCCCAAGGACAGCCCTTGTCCCCGGTCGCGAGTTGCAGGTTCCGGGTCGCGAACCGGGTGATGTCCTCGGTGCGCTGTCGCACCTCGCCCCAGGTCAGTTCGCCGTTGGTGTCGCGATCGAGTTGCAGCACGTAGTCCAGGTCGCGCAGTGCGATGTCCCAACGCGCGGTGATGTCGCCCTTGCCGGCTTCGGCGCGCAGCGTGAGGTAGCTGTCGCTGGGCTTGTGGGCCCAGGCCAGGGACGCCAGCAGCAGCCCGAGCAGCAGGGCGATCCAGCGCTTCATCGCTTCGCTCCCAGCGCGGCCAGCTGCTCGGCGAGTTTCGCCATGCGCGGATCCTCGTAGCGGCTGCTGCGCAGCCAGTCCAGTGCGGGTTGCGCTGCTGTTGCGTCGCCGGCGGCCAGGG
>JANXVP010000312.1 GCA_025351615.1 Ramlibacter sp.
TGCGTGACCCGCGCCGCGCGCTCGAGCCGGAGAGCGCGCAGCTGGCGTTGCTGCGGGGAGCGCATCATGTGCTGAATCTGCTGGTACCCTATCTTCAACAGGATCAGCGCTTGCACCTGCTGGGGCTGGTGCAAGCCTACAGCGGCCAGGACGAAGGCTGAAACCAAGGAGACCTAATGGCCAAGTGGACCGCTTTCCCCCACCTGGGTGACTATCCATTCGACGCATCTTCCGTACGCAGGGACTGGGCCCGGCTGCATGCCGGCGACGCGCAAGCGCTGCCGGGCGACGACGCGGTCCTGCAGGCCTGGGTGCTTTTTCACGCTGGAGATTTCCAGGCTGCGGCCGAGGCCGGACTCAAGGCCGGCGGTGAAGGCGTCACCGTTGCCAACAAGGCGACGTGCATCTACGCCAACTACCTCGAGAAAAAAGAAAAGAACAAGCTCGATCTGTTCATGGAGGTGGCGCACCGGGCGCAAGCGCAGGCGGCAGAAAACGCGAAGGACCCCGGCGCCTGGTACTGGCAGGGCTACGCGCTCGGCCGCTACAGCCAGGGCATCAGCGTGGCCCGCGCGCTGGCGCAGGGCCTGGGGAGCAAGGTCAAGGAATCCTTCGAAAAAGCCATCAAACTGCAACCCAAGCACGCCGACGCCTGCATCGCGCTGGGCGCCTTTCACGCGGAGGTGATCGACAAGGTCGGCACATTGATCGGCGGCATGACCCACGGCGCGAAAAAAGAGACGGCATTGCGGCTGTTCCAGGATGGGCTCACGCTCCATCCGGTGTCGGCCATTGCCATGATCGAGTACGCCAACGCGCTCGTCATGCTCGAAGGCGAGAAGAAAATGAAAGAAGCGACCAAGCTGTACGAGCAATCTGCGCATGGCAAGCCGATGGACGCCATGGAACGCCTCCATGTCGAGCTGGCCAGGGCGGAACTCGCCGACTGAACGCCTCAGGCCGGATGCGGTCGGCGGGTCGGGCCGGGCGCCTACACCCTGGCGCCCTGCCGTGGGCCACACTGGTCTCATGAACATCTTCGAAGCGCTGCGTGTCAGCCATGAAACACAACGGGCCCTCTCGGCCCGCTTGCTCGCCAGCCCGCCCCAGGGACCGGAGCGGCACAAGGTTTTCCTCGAACTAAAGCGCGAACTGCTTGCACACGAGACAGCTGAGGAACGCTGCTTTTACGTTCCCCTGTTCGAGCACGATGCCACCGTCAATGCATCGCGTCACGCGGTCGGCGAACACCACGAGATCGACGAAATGGTCGAGGACCTCGAAAAGCAGGAACTCAATGCTGCTGGCTGGATGGCCGGCGCGCAGAAGTTATGCGACAAGATCCACCACCACCTGAAGGAAGAGGAAACAAAGTTCTTCCAGGAAGCCGGCAAGGTCCTGACGGAAACCCAGAAGATGGCGTTGGCCAGGGACTACGAGGCGGAGTTCCTGAGCATGCGGATGAAGGAACACTGACGTCCTAAAATCGGGGGATGGCGACCGCAGCCTTGCGTGCCGCCGGAGCTTGCCTCAACCAACCCCGGGAATTGTCATGTCCGATGTTCACGCCGCATTCGAAGCCGCAGTCCTGAATTCAAAGAATCTTGCCGAGCGCCCCGACAATGCGACGCTGCTGAAAATATATGCGCTCTACAAGCAAGCCACCACCGGCGATGTGGCGGACAAAAAGCCCGGCTTCAGCGACATGGTGGGGCGCGCCAAGTGGGACGCCTGGAACGGCTTGAAGGGCACATCCAAGGATGACGCGATGCAGCAATACGCCGACCTGATCGGTTCGCTCAGCTGACGGGCGCCGCGGCCTGGTTGAAATCCCTGCGCATCACGCGCCGCCCGAGGCGACGATGCCGCGGTCCTTCAGCGCGCGGATCTGGTCCGTCGTGAGGCCGATCTCCCGCAGCACGACATCCGTGTCCTGGCCCAGCGAAGGCGCACCGCGCCGGTGCCCGCCCGGAGTCAGGGAGAGTTTGGGCACGACGCCCGGGACGACCAGCATGCTGCCGTCGGTCTGGCGAAGTTGCTGGAGCATCCCGCGGGCCTGGTAGTGCGGATCGGCCGCGATGTCGGCGACCGAGTAGATACGACCGACCGGGACGTGGGCGGCGTCGAGCACTGCCAGCACCTCGTCGACGCTGCGCCCTGCCGTCCACTTGCCGATGGCGGCATCGATCTCCTCCACCCGCTTCACCCGGCCGGCATTGTCGGCCAGCGCTGCGTCGTCGCCAAGGTCGCGGCGGCCGATGGCGGCCATCAACCGCTTGTAGATGCTGTCGCCGTTGCCGGCAACCAGGGCATAAGCACCATCCTGGCAGCGGTACGCGTTGGTCGGCGCGATGCCCGGCATAGCGCTGCCGGCCGGGCCCCGCACCGCGCCGAAAGCGCTGTACTCGGGCAGCAGGCTTTCCATGCAGTTGAAGACGGCTTCATAAAGCGCGACGTCGATCACCTGGCCGCGACCCCGCGGCGCTTCCTCACTCACCGATGCATGGCGGTGGTGCAGCGCCATCAGGATGCCGATCACTCCATGCAGCGAGGCCAGGGTGTCGCCGATCGAAATCCCGACCCGCACCGGCACCCGGCCGGGTTCCGCCGTGAGATGGCGCAAACCGCCCATGGCCTCGGCGACGACCCCAAAACCGGGCTTGTCGCGGTAGGGGCCGGTCTGCCCATAGCCACTGATGCGCAGCATGATCAAGCCCGGATTCAGGGCCAGCAGTGTGTCGGGCCCAAGGCCCCAGCCTTCCATCGCGCCGGGGCGGAAGTTTTCGATCACGACATCGGCGTCGGCGGCCAGGGTGCGCACAATCTCCTGCGCCTCGGGCTGCTTTAGGTCCAGCGCGACCGATCGCTTGTTGCGGGACTGCACTTGCCACCAGAGCGAGGTGCCTTCCTTGAGCAGGCGCCACTTGCGCAGGGGGTCGCCCCCGGACCCTGGCCGGTCGGGGTGGCCGGGCGGCTCGATCTTCACCACGTCGGCGCCAAAGTCCGCCAGCGTCTTCGCCGCGAAGGGGCCAGCGATCAACTGTCCGAGTTCCAGCACCTTCAGCCCGGTCAGGGGCCCGCCAGCCGGTAGCGAAGGAGATGTTGTCACGCGTGATCCGCCTAAGCCTTCTTTTTCGAGGCGGTCTTTTTCGCAGCCGATTTGGCGCTCACTTCGGCAATTGCGACGTCCAGGGCCTTCAAAGGCTCCTCGTGCGCCAGCAGTTCGTCCAGGTTCTTGCCGATTTCGGTCTCGATCCGGTCCTTGAACACCCCCAGCAGGAAACCGAGTCTTGCGTCGAGTTCGAACCGGTCCGGCGTCACCTTGAGTTCGCCGTTGACACCCGCGCGGCTGAAGGAAACCAGGTCCGAGGTTTTTCCTTCCTCGTAACTGCAGGCCATGTCGAATTTCTCTTCCGCCAGCTCGGCCCAGCGGAAGACCAGCTTGCGGGCCTGCTCGAGACCCAGGGTGTGCTCGCGTTCGATGTGGATGTCAGGCACCGGCCATCTCCTTCAACTGTTGGTGGCGTTGTTCTTTCGGCAGGGCGGCCAGCCGTTTGACTGCATCATAGAACCCGCGCCAGTCGGCTCGCTCCCGGCGAAACAGCGCCTCGAAGCCGGGGACCAGGTCGTCGTAGGCGGCCTGCGCTGCGAATGAAGCGTTGTTGGCATGCTCCACCCAGCGGTCGTAGCCGCGATAGCCGTTGCCGTCCCCGCCCCAGCCGTCCCGCAACCGCGAATACCCCTGCCGGAAATCGGCCAGGGCCGCCTCCTTCAAGGCGGACAGCTCTGCCGGGTTGCGGGCGCCATTGGAACTGCCGTCGTAAATGGCCGCCAGGCGCTGCCGTGTCGCCAGCGCAAGGGCCCGGAACTGGTTGCGGCGCGCATCGTATTGCGCATACTCGCGCTGCGCGGCCTCGCTCGCCCGCGTCGAGAGCCAGCGCGAACTGCCCAGGCGTTCCACCGCCGTCGCAAAGGACTCGTTGAACGACATGTCGCCGCTGACGTACACCACCTGGTGGGCGAGCTCGTGGAAGATCAGCCGCGCGAGTTCGCCTTCCGGGTAGTTGATGAATGTGTTGAGCAGCGGGTCGCCGCCGGCCCAGTTCATCCAGCCCAGCGTCGAGTAGGCCGGCACCGGGTACACCGACACGTCCAGGCCTTCGCTCGCGAGCTGGGCCGCCTCCACGCGAGCCTGCGCCTCGTCGAAGTACCCGTGGTAGCCGACGCAGCCGGTCACCGGGAAACACCAGGTCCTGAGGGTCAGCGAGAACTGCGGGGCGGCGACAACGTTCCAGACCGCCGCGGTGCGCTTCAGGTCGGCGTAGCTGCGGTAGCTTGGATTGTCTGGCAGGTCCAGCCCCGTGATCGCGAAATTGCGGATCGTCTGGCTCAATGCCAGCCGCGCCCTGAGACGCGCCGGCGACTGGCCATCTTCCAGCCAGTCGCCGACGGGACGGGCCGCGCTCATCAGCTGCAGGTGACCGGTGGCCGACTGCCAGTAGTAGCCAAGATTCGAACATCCGCTCAGGCACAGGGCCACTGCCGCCGCTGCTGTCGTCACTCCTGCCAAGGCCATCGCGACTGCCGCCCTCACGCCGCCTGCACTTCGACCAGGCAGTCATAGAACACGGGCCCTCGCCCCAGGTCGGTGAGCTTCTGGCTGGTGAGCTGGTTGACGTTGGTGCCGTCCAGTCCAAGCTTGCGCCACCAGATTCCCAGCCCGTTGACGACGCCAGGCCGTGCCCGCGACGACACCTGCGCCGTGCAGCGGTACTCCCCCCGGTCGTTGAAGATGCGCACCACGGCGCCCGACACAATGCCACGCTGCAAGGCGTCGCTTTCGTGGATCTCCAGCAGCGGTTCGCCTTCGATGTCGCGCAAGCTGCGCACATTGGGGAAAGTCGAATTGAGGAAGTTGCGCGCCGGCGGCGAAATCATGGCCAGCGGGTAGCGGGGCGACGTGCCCGCCAGTTCGTGGTTGGGCAGGTGGTCGGGCAGGCCGCCCAGCCCCTGCCGGGCCAGCCGTTCGCTGAAGAACTCGCATTTGCCCGAGGGCGTTGGAAAGCGGCCCTCGGCGAATGGCGCATCCGGAACCCGCAGCGTGGAAAAACCCTGGTCCAGCAATTGCTGGAAATCCACGCGACCGCCGAAGGCCTGCCGGCACAGCGTCTGGTCGTCATCCGCGAAACAGGGCTCACCAAAGCCCATGCGAGAGGCCAGCTCGCGGAACACTGCGGTGTTGGGCCGCGACTGGCCGACAGGCGAGATGGCCGGCCGGTTCAGC
>JANXVP010000316.1 GCA_025351615.1 Ramlibacter sp.
GCTCAAGGACCAGCCGGGCCGCAAGGTGATCTGGATCATCTGGGCCGGCGCCGGCAACCCCTTCAAGATCGCCGACCTCGACCTCAAGCGCTATGGCATCGAAATCGCCACCGGCGGCAACATCCTGCCGGCGATGGTCGCCTACAACCAGTTCCCCGGCATGGAGGGCGCCAGCTACTACTACTACGGCTTTCCAAAGAACGCGGCGAACACCTGGCTGGTCACCAACCACTACAGCCGGTTCAAGTCGCCGCCGGACTTCTTCACCGCCGGGGGCTTCGCCGCCGCCATGGCCTTGGTGACCGCCCTGAAGAAGACCAATGGCGACACCGGCAGCGAGAAGCTCATCTCCGCGATGGAAGGCATGAGTTTCGACACGCCGAAGGGTCAGATGACCTTTCGCAAGGAAGACCACCAGGCGATGCAGTCGATGTTCCACTTCCGCGTCGCCGCCGGCGCCAAGCAGGGCGCGCAGGCCGACCTGCAACTGGTCAATGAAATCACCGCCGCCGAAATGAACGTGCCGATCCGCAACAAGCGCTAGACCCTCCTTGTCATGAGCCTTCTCGCGACCCGGGAGCTGACGATCCGGTTCGGGGGCCACGTTGCGGTCGACGCGGTGACGTGCGCTTTCGAGCCCGGAACGCTGACCGCCATCGTCGGCCCGAACGGTGCGGGCAAGACCACGTACTTCAATCTGATCTCGGGGCAACTGAAGGCCAACAGCGGCACGGTCACCCTCGATGGCAAGGACCTGTCGGGCAGTTCACCGTCTGCACGCACGCGGGCCGGACTCGGCCGCTCCTTCCAGCTGACCAACCTGTTTCCGCGCCTGACGGTGCTGGAGAACGTGCGGCTGGCGGTGCAGGCAACGCGAGGCGGCCGGCACCGGCGTGGCCTGAATCTGTGGAGCATCTGGAGCGACCATTCCGAACTGCTGGCGCGTGCTCGGCAGATCCTGGACGACGTCGCCATGGCGGGGAAGGCGGACGAACTGGTCGCCAACCTGCCGCACGGCGACCAGCGCAAGCTGGAGGTCGCGCTGCTGACGGCGGTGGAAGCGAAAGTGTTCATGTTCGACGAGCCCACGGCCGGCATGAACGCCGCCGAAGCGCCGGTGATCCTGGACCTGATCCGCAAACTCAAAGCGGACCGGTCCAAGACCATCCTGCTGGTGGAACACAAGATGGATGTGGTGCGCGAGCTGGCCGACCGCATCGTCGTGCTGCACAACGGGGCCCTGGTGGCGGATGGCGAGCCGGCGGAAGTCATCGCATCGCCGATTGTCCAGGAAGCTTATTTGGGCGTGACCGCCCAAACCGCTTCGGTGGAGGATGGGACGCCCCCCACCCCAACCCTCCCCTCGAGGGGAGGGCTCGAAAAACCATGAGTGCGAACCTGCTCGAACTGCAGGGTGTGCACACCCACATCGGGGCGTACCACATCCTGCAGGGGGTCGATCTGGTGGTCCCGCGCGGCGAGCTCACACTGCTGCTCGGGCGCAATGGCGCGGGCAAGACGACGACGCTGCGAACCATCATGGGCTTGTGGAAGGCCTCGCAGGGGCGCGTGAGGTTCGACGGCCAGGACATCACGACCACCGACACGCCGCGGATTGCCGCGATGAACGTGGCCTACGTGCCCGAAAACATGGGCGTGTTCGCCGACCTCACGGTCAAGGAGAACCTGCTGCTGGCCGCGCGCAAGGCGAAGAATGCCGGCCAAATGGACGCCGCGCGGCTGCAGTGGATCTTCTCGCTGTTTCCTGCCGTCCAGAAGTTCTGGAACCATCCTGCCGGCAAGCTCTCGGGCGGGCAGAAGCAGATGCTGGCCGTGGCGCGAGCCATCGTCGAGCCGCGCGAATTGCTGATCGTCGACGAACCCAGCAAGGGGCTGGCTCCGGCGATCATCAACAACATGATCGACGCCTTCGCCCAGTTGAAGGCGAGCGGCGTGACCATCCTGCTGGTCGAGCAGAACATCAATTTCGCGAAGCGGCTGGGCGACAGCGTCGCCGTGATGGACAACGGCCGGATCGTCCATGCGGGTTCGATGCAGCAGCTGGCCGACGACGAAGCGCTGCAACGCTCGCTACTGGGGCTGGCGCTATGACCGTGCTCCAGGATCTGGACTGGAAGCCGCTGGCCCTGGTTCCGGCGCTGGCGCTTGGCGTGCTGCCTTTCATCGGCTCCGGGTCGACCTGGGTGACGCTCACGGTCGCCGGCCTGGCGATGGGCATGATCATCTTCATCATCGCCTCCGGGCTGACCCTGATCTTCGGCCTGATGGATGTGCTCAATTTCGGCCACGGCGTGTTCATCGCACTCGGGGCTTTTGTCGCAACCAGCGTGCTGGGGTCTATGACCGACTGGACTTCCTCGCCGCAGCTCTGGCGCAATCTGGTGGCCGTGGTCCCGGCGATGCTGCTTGCGATGCTCGTGGCCGGCGTGGCTGGAATTGTCTTCGAGCGGTTCATCGTCAGGCCGGTCTACGGCAACCACCTCAAGCAGATCCTGATCACCGTCGGCGGCGCAATCATCGGTGAAGAGCTGATCAAGGTGGTGTGGGGGCCGCTGCAAATTCCGCTGCCCTTGCCGCAAGGAATGCGCGGCGCCGTGCTGCTGGATTTTTTTGGCGAAACGGCGGCCGTGGAGAAGTACCGCCTGCTGGCGGTGATCGTCGGTGTCGCGGTGTTCGGGCTGCTGGCCTGGACTCTGGCGCGCACCAAGATCGGCCTGCTGATCCGCGCCGGGGTGCAGGACCGCGAGATGGTCGAGGCGCTGGGCTACCGCATCAAGCGCCTGTTCATCGGCGTGTTCGTCGCCGGGAGCGCACTGGCGGGCCTGGGAGGCGTGATGTGGGGGTTGTACCAGCAGAACGTGACGCCGCAGATCGGCGGCCAGGTCAATGTGCTGATTTTCATCGTCATCATCATCGGCGGCCTCGGCTCGACCTCGGGCGCCCTGATCGGCGCGCTGCTGGTCGGCCTGCTGACCAACTACGCCGGCTTCCTGGCGCCGAAGGCTGCGCTGTTCTCCAACATCGCTCTGATGATCGCCGTGCTGCTGTGGCGGCCGCAAGGCGTCTACGCCCAGAACCGCTGAGGACGCCATGCTCGCCCGCCTGCTGTCCAACGATTTTCCGCGCAACCGCGTGCTGGCCGTGATCCTGGTTGCCCTGCTGCTGGCGCTGGCGTTCGCGCCGTTCCTGTTTCCGGGGGTCAAGGCGCTGAGCGTGGCGGCCAAGGTGCTGGTGTTCATCGTGCTGGTCGCCAGCTTCGACTTGCTGCTGGGATACACCGGCATCGTCAGCTTCGCCCACACCATGTTCTTCGGCATCGGAGCCTACGGCATCGCGATTGCGTCGACGCGGATGGGCCCGGGCTGGCCGGCGCTGGCGGTCGGCCTGCTGGTCGCGCTCGCGCTTTCCTTCGTGCTGTCGCTGGGCATCGGCCTGTTCTCGCTGCGGGTGAAGGCGATCTTTTTCGCCATGATCACGCTGGCTGTGGCCACGGCCTTCCAGACGCTCGCGTCGCAGCTGTCGGACATCACCGGCGGCGAGGATGGCCTGACCTTCAAGATGCCGGAGCTGCTGTCGCCGGGCTTCCAGCTGTCGGAGACGCCTGTTCTGGGCGTCATGCTGGACGGCCGCCTGCTCTGCTACTACCTGTTGTTCTTCACCGCGCTGTTGCTGCTGCTCGCGATGCTGCGCGTCGTCAACTCGCCCTTCGGCCGGGTGCTGCAGGCGATCCGCGAGAACGAGTTCCGGGCCGAGGCCATCGGCTACCGCGTCGTGGTCTACCGCACGACTTCCAGTGTGCTGTCCGCGCTGTTCGCCACACTGGCTGGCGCCATGCTGGCGATCTGGCTTCGGTACAACGGGCCCGACACCTCGCTGTCGTTCGACCTGATGCTCGAGGTTTTGCTGATTGTGGTGATCGGCGGCATGGGGACCATCTACGGAGCTGCCGTCGGCGCCAGCCTGTTCGTGGTCGCGCAAAGCTACCTGCAGGACCTGCTCCAGGTCGCCAGCAACGCCACTGCCGGCTGGCCATTTCTTTCTGCGCTGCTGTCGCCGGACCGGTGGCTGCTCTGGCTGGGCCTGCTGTTCGTCCTGTCGGTCTATTACTTTCCCAGCGGCGTGGTGGGACGGCTGCGGGCCATGCGCCCGCACGCTTGATTCGTTGCCCACGCCTTCCCCTCACACCTGGAGACAACCATGACAAAACAGACGAAAGACTTTCGCGTCCACGGCCGGATCGAATCGGCGGCCTGGCTTGCGCTCGCGACCGCCGTGCTGTCCGGATGCGGCGGCAGCGACGGCGCGGTGACGACCTCGGATGGCCTGATCCCGGGGCGGGAATACATCGCGGCGCTGGATGACGGCAGCGGCCGGGCCAATCAGATCGGTTTCAGCGGCACCGCGCTGGCGGTTCCGAACTGATTCCCGGCCGATGCCCTTCAGTTCCCGC
>JANXVP010000450.1 GCA_025351615.1 Ramlibacter sp.
CGCCGGCGGGGACGCCGACGAAGCGGATATCGCTTGTGACGTCGAAGGCGACACCGCCAAGCGTGATCTGGTAGGTGCCCGCCGCCAGGGTGATGATGTCGGCGCCGGGGTTGAGGTTGGCTTGCGCGATTGCCCATCGCAGTGAATTGACCAGGCCGTCGGCGACGCTCGGGTCCGCGACGTAGGTGGCAAACACGCCGCCATAGAGTCCCTGCTCCACCAGGCTCGGCGCGACGGTCGCCTTGATCGGTCCGGTCTGGTATTCGAGCGTCCAGTTGCCGCCTTGCGCCGCGGCGCCGGTCAGGTCGGTACTTGCGGCGACGTCGGCGCCGGTGAGCGCCGCGAGCGTGTCGATCATCTGCCGGCCAATGGAGTCGGCTGCGACGTCGCATCCATACAGCAGAAAATCGGCACCGCTGCCAAGCGATGCACTCCATTGCCCAATTTCTCCAGCGCGAACGGACAAGGTTGCCGCGTCCAGTCGGGTGCTTCCGATCTGCGCCACCCCGTCTGCACCGTGCCCGAGGACATGCACCGCGGCGATGCCAGTGCGTCCGGCCAGCGTTTCTGTGATCCGGGCGATGCCATCTTCGCCTGCACCGATCCGAACGATCTCGATCGGACGTCCTGCTGCACGCTGTGCCTGCAGGTCGCCGATCAGCCCGTCCGCGTCAGATACGGACATATCGACAAAGGCGAGCTCAGTCACTGCCTGAACCGCCGGAGCGCTGACAGCGGGCGTACGTGCATCGACCGCCGAAGACGCAGTCGCGTACTCGCCGCCCGCCGCCAGGCTGCGATGTTCCGCAAAGCCACTGACGCCGGCTTCGGCGCCGAGGATCAAGCCTGCAGCCAAATCGGCCGAATACAGGATACGAGGCTCCATCACCTCCGCCACAGGCACAGTTCGACAGGCCCGGGCCGGCTTGAGGCGGCTGAGCCAGCCCATGTCAGGCAAGCCTCGTCATCAGGGCTGCTTCCGGGCTGGGGACAGCAGGACCGGGTCCAGTTGCAATCGCAGGGACGATGTGTCCACGCCTCTTGGCGCGGACGGGAGTGCCGGACGTTTTTGGGCCGGGGCAATGGAGTCCCCGAGTTCCGCCTTGCAGCGCAGGCCAGCTGGCAGCGACAGGTCGGCGTTCGGCAATTCGAGCCGGATGCGGAAGGTGTTGCTGGCGCCATCGATCAGCCGGTCGACCACGGTCACCCGCGCCAGCCGGGGGGACGCACCTGGAAAGTCGGGCGTGACGGTGACCGACATCCCGGTTTTCACCGCGCTGTAGAAAGACGAGGGCAACACCACCTCGACCCGCAGCGGATTGACGACTGCGACGCGAAAGATCGCCTTGTCCTCGACCCGCTCGCCGGACGACAGGAAGCGCTCGGCGACCACGCCGGTGATCGGACTGCGGATGGTGCGCAGCCCCAGCTGCGCCCGTGCGAGTTCGTGCTCCCGCGCGAAGATGCCTTGCTGTTCGCGCGCCTGCGCCACCCGGTTGTCCGCAACCATTGCGTCGGCCCGGGCCTGTTCCAGCGCCTGGCCGGAAATGAATTGCTGGTCGGCCAGGTCGCGGGCCCGCACCAGCTTTTGCCGGGCCAGCTCCGCCGTGGCTTCGGCGGCCTTGAGTTCGCCGATCGCCTGCGCCTTGCTCGCCGCCACGGCGACCGAATGGCGTTCGACATCCGCCCGCAAGGTCACCAGCGGCTGGCCGGCGACGACCCGGTCGCCACGCTCCACGAGAGTGGTTTCGATCACTCCGATGACCGGGCTGCCGATATCCGAGATCCGGAACGGCTCGATCAGGCAACCCAACGGCTGTGCAGCGAATGCTGCGCCGACATGGAACAGCACACCCGCGACCAGCAGTCGATTACGTTTTGTCATGGAACACCTGTCGGCTGAACGTGAGCTCACGCTCCTCGGATTCAGACGCTTGACAGATTGTTACACGTTGTTTCTTCTGGGTAAAGGATTCGAGGACCTGAGCCACGCGAACCGTGACCCAGGACAAGGCCCGCGGACTGCCTGATCCCGCGACCACCCTGTGCCACCACGGCGGCCACCATCTCCTGAGCAGGGGAAAATCAAGCGCCAGCAGCGTCTGGGTACTCCCGGGCTGGCCCTGCCGTCCTGCTCTCCCAAGGAATTGCCTGTCGATGCGTGCAGATGCATTGTGTTGGCACAAAATAACGTGCAAACCGCCTCGTTTGATCACTTCGCCGTCGAGCAAAATGTCGCTCCCCCGTCCTGCCATGCTGGTCGCAACCGTGATCCGTTCCGCTTGTCCGGCGGCCGCGATCAGCTGGCTCTCTCCGCTGTCCTGGCGCGCATTGAGCACTTGATGCTCCAGCTGGTGACCCGTCAAGATCCTCGACAGCACTTCGGACTGGGCAACCGTATCGGTTCCGATCAGCACCGAACGCCCGGCCAGGCGCAGCTGCGCAGCACTCGCCGCGACTGCCCGCCACAAGCTGTCGCTCTCTGGATAAAGCCTCGCTGGCCAGCGAGCCACCTGCCGGGGCAGACGCGGCCTCACCAGCACCAGAGTCAGCCCATAAACCGATTTCAGCTCGCTGCCAGCCTCGACCAAGGTCCCGCTGGCTCCTGCCAGGCGCAGGTAGCGTGGAAAAAACCGCTGAAACGTGATCTGCGTCACTGTGGAGTTGCTGCGGGTGGTCGGAATTTCCTCTTTCAGTTCCACGAATTGATGCAGCCCTTGCGACCAGGCCCGCCCCGGTGCTGCTCGCCCGGTGGTCTCGTCGATGAGCATGACTTGGCCGTCGCGCACCACGTAGTCATGGTCGCGCCTCAGCACCTGCAGGGCGGTGAGCGCCATTTCGACGGCACCCCGCCGGTGGACGCGGTGGCCATGCAGCGGATGGCTGGCAACCGGCCATTGCGACAGGCTTTGCACGCCCAGGCCAGTCAGTTCGATCCGGCGTTCATCGGGCGAGCGTCGGAAATCCCGGCCCTCCTTCATCTGCCGCGCGTGTGCCATGGCGGCAAGATGAAACTCCTGTTCCGCCCCTGAACCGTCGCTTTGCGACAGGATCAGTGGCAACCGCGCCTCGTCGATCAGCACGGTGTCGGCTTCATCGATGATCGCCATGCACAGGCCACGCAACACGGGCGCGTCGCGCCGGCCCGCGTGCTGCAGGCGGCGAACCCGCTGCTCGAGCGACGACAGATCCGCCACCCGCGACATGCCGTCGCGCAGGTAGTCGAATGCCAGCTCTTTGGCGGTGCAGTACGTCACGTCACGAGCGTAGGCCTGGCGCCGCGCGGCGGCCTGCATCGGCTGGGTGACGCAATCGACGCCAAGTCCGAGCAGGCTGAAAAACGGCCGCAGCTGGTCGGCATCGCGTTGCGCCAGATAGTCGTTGGCGGTGACGACGTGCACCGGTGTGCCGCCCAGGGCTGCGACGGCAGCCGCCAGCGCAATCGCCGCGGTCTTGCCCTCTCCCGTCGCCATTTCTACCAACCGGTTGTCCAGCAGCACGCGCGCGGCGAGCAGTTGCTGGCGGTGCGGCGCATAGCCCAGTGCGATCGCCAGGGCGCTGCTTGCAAGTCCCATTGCTTCGAGCAGCCAGGCGTCGCTGCCAGACGCAAGCCGCCGCAAAGTCTGCAACCGCTCCGGCAATCCGGATACGGGCAGCAGCGGCATGACAGCGGCGGCCTCGACAAAACGCCGCAAGGTCCGGCGGCTCAGGGGATGGGGATTGCGCAGACGCGACTCACGCGTCGCCTGCTCGGGATAGTCGCCCCAGACCAGGCCCGGAAAAGGCCAGCTGCCATCGCCTGCCGGTCGGCTCACGTCTGCCCGGTGGGATTGAATTGCCGCACCAGCAACTGGCGCATCACCCGGATCCCCTGCAACGCCAGCGGCTCCTGCTCCAGCACCAGCTTGACCCAGGCCCGGCCGCCGATGCGCTCGGCTGTCAAGCCCGGCACCAGCACGTCCAGCAAAAAGACCGGAGTCTGCGTCCGCAGTCCCTCCTTGTCGGCGGGATCGACGTTCACCGGTCCACCCTGGCGATCGCCGAGCGCGGCGTTGGGCAGTTGCCGGGTCGCTGCCGGTGTTTCGTTCTGGAGCTCGGCCCGGTACGTCGACAGCGGCGCTTCCGCCAGCCGGACTTCGATGGCCTGGACCCGCCCGCGGATGCGCAGCAGGTCTTCGTCGCGCAGCACCAGCCGGACCTGGGCCGGCTCCGGCCCAAGCACATAGCCGAGCATCGCGCCGCGCGGTGCAAAACTGCCCGGCAGGTCGCGCTCGCGGGGCCAGACGGCGCGGCCAGCGGTGCGCGCGCGAAGTTCCAGATCGGCGAGCTGCTGCTCGGCCCGCTGCAGTTCGGCGTCGTTGCGGCTGATGTCTTCGCCCAGTTCGGCCGCCCGCGCCGGATCCTGCAACAGGGCGTGGTACTGCTGCGCCATCAGCCCCGCCCTTTCGCCTTCGGTCCTTTCGCGCTGCGCCTCCAGCACCGGGTCCAGCAGCGTCAGCACGACGTCACCTTGTGCGACCGGCGAGCCATCGCGCACCATGCCGGGTTCGACAAAGCCCCCGGATTCAGCCCGCAACTGGGCCCGCTCCGGCGGCCAGACCACACCCCGCGCGACCACGCTGGAGGGGGCGGGCACCGCAAAGAGCGCGACAGCCACCACGCCAGCAATAGCGAAGGCCGTGATGAAAGCGCGACGCCGCGCCCGCGGTTCAGCCGATTGCGCGACCGAACGCATCAGCGCCGCCAGCGCGCTCCTGGCCAGCCACGCCAGCAAGGCCAGCGCCGCGACCCAGCCGAGCAGCCACGACTGGTGGCCGAGCCAGAACACCAGTCCCAGCAGCAGCCCCAACCGGTATCCCCACGATGCCGGCGCGTAGAGCACCAGCCACTTCAGCTCGCCCGACGCCACGGCGCTGCCAGGCAGCGCGCGCTCTGCGCCGATCAGCCGCCGCCATTGCGTGGTCCACCATCCCTGGCTGCGCAATGCGAGATTGGGCAGTTGCAGCACGTCGCAAAGCAGGTGGTATCCGTCCAGCCGCAGCAACGGGTTCGCGTTGAACAGCAGGGTCGACACGGAGCAGATCAGCAGCACCACCATCGCTGCGTCCCGCACCAGGCCCGGCGTGAGGACCAGCCACGCGAACACAGCAGCCGCGGCCAGCGCCAGTTCGATCATGATGCCGGCGGCACTGACGACCGCGCGCTGCCGGGCATTCGCGAATCCGTTCGCCGCGCTGGCGTCGACATAGGGTGCCGGCGTCAGGAACACCAGCGAAATTCCCAGTTCATGGACGGCTCCGCCGAAGCGCCGCACAGCCATCGCGTGGCCGATCTCGTGCAGCGCCTTCACCAGCGGATACGCAATCCACGCCAGGGCATAACTGGATGGCGTGGCGAGCAGGCGAAGCGCATCGGCCTTGAGCTGGGGAAAGTTCACCGCCGCCGCCAGGGCGCCCAGCCCGACCACCAGCACCCACAACGCAAAGACGCTCCAGCGCGCGAGCGCCCAGGACAGCGGCGCCAGCCGATCGAGCAGGCGCGTCGGATCGAACAATTTCATGCGCAGCATCAGCGGATTGATGAAGGCCCGGCGCTTGCGCTCGCCTTCCTGCGTGCGGCGGGCAAACAGCAGCGACAGATACGGCGCGGCGTCGAACTGCACCATTCCGGCCCGGAACAACTGGGCCAGCAGCCGCAGGATGTCGTCCTGTGTCGGGGCGTTGTCGCCATCCTTGTGCAGCAGCAACTGCCACAAGCTGTCGACGCTGGCCTTGCCGTTGCAGCGTCCGGCAAAGGCATAGGCGGCCGGGTTGAGCCGCAGCTGGCGGCCGGAGCCGGGCTCGACCAGAACATGCCAGATCTGGTCGCGCACTTCGTGGCGCACGATTTTCAGGCCGGCGACCAGGCTGGGCGTCAGCGGCGCGACCCGGTACCACGATCCGCTGACGAGGGGCTCTGCCATCTACAGCGCCACAGTCCAGAGTGAAAGACGCAGCCACGCGATGGCGCGATGAAAGAGCAGCCAGCCCAGGCTGCGCTCGCCGACCTCGATCTTCGCGACGCCGCTCAGGCCCGGCCGGAGATTGGACTGGGCCTGGTCGGGCGTGGCCTCCACCTCGAAGTAATTGCGGCCCTCGGCCGCGGTCGCGACCGGCACGACGCGCCGCGTGGTGAAGCGCAACGGCTGCTCCGGCCGCGCGGCCAGGGCCAGTTCGCCCTGCTGGCCGGGCCGGATCGCCGCAATGTCGGTTTCGTCCACTTCCACGATCAGCCTGAAGCTGTCGTTCGGTGCCAGCACCATCAGCACTTCGCCGCGCTGGACCGGTGCGCCCAGTGTCTGCGACAGGTCGCCCTTGATCACGATGCCGTCGAACGGCGCCTGCAGCCGGGTCCGGTCCAGCTGGGTTTCGCTCAGCGTCAGCAAGGCCTGGGCCTCGGCCGCCTTGGACTGGCTGATGACCATCTGCGTGCGGTCGTTGCGCGCCTGGGCTGCGCGGAAGCCGCTTTCATGCTGGTGCAGTTCACTCTCGCGCCGCTTGCGCTCCAGCTCGAGATCCTGCGAGGACAGCTGCGCCAGCACCTGGCCCGCGACCACGCGGTCGCCCGGCCGCACGTTCGCCTGTTGCAGGAAGCCATCCGCAGCGGCCACCACCGCCCGCTGCACCGAGCCCTCGAGCCGGGCCGGGGCGCTGACCCGCCAGGGCAAGGGCAGCGCCAGCACAACCGCCGTGATCACGACGCCGATC
>JANXVP010000453.1 GCA_025351615.1 Ramlibacter sp.
TAGCCCTGGTCATTGGTGTTCACCGTCACTTCGCGCAGCGTGTAACCGGTAAAGCCGAAACCCCTGGCCAGGTCGGCCGCCTTGGCCTTGAAGCGCTCGATCGCGATGCCCTGCGCCTCCCCTTCCACCCTGGCGCGCTCCTCCCGGCTGAGGCTGAAGCCCACGCCGCCCATCGTCATCGTCTGGATCTTCGCCGCCGTGCCGGTGATGCGCGGGAAGTCGCGGCCTTCCAGCACCAGTTCCGCGGAGCCATTCCAGCCATTGATCTTGCCGTCACGCCCGTAGCGCGGATAAAGGCTGAAGTTGCCGGTGCGGACATCGAGCTGTCCTGGCGCTGCGGCCTTCTTCGCCTCGGTCAGAGCAGCATCGAGCGCAGCTTTGAGCTGGCCTTGCACCGTCGCCGCATCCGGACCGTCGCGTGTAGTGGTGAGGGTGAGCATGAGCAAGTCCTGTTGCACATCCACCGTGCCGGTCGCAGAAAGATGCAAGACATTTTGCTGTTGCTGCGAGACCGGTCCCTGCGCCCATACGGAGGCCACGCAAAGGCAGAGCGCCGCGCCGGCGGCGAGCTTGTTGATGTTCATCGTTGTCCGTTGGTCTGAGTTTCAGGTCTTCAGAGAATGTGCAGCGGCTCGAAGCTGCCGCGCACCACGCTGTCGGGGTCGACGCCCACCAGTCGCGGGCGACGCCCGCATAGAACCGGCGAAAGTCGGTGCTGTAAGTCAGATTCTGCGCCGCGTCCAGCCGCGCCAGGTCCGTGCCTGGCCGATGCGCAGCTGGGCAACATTTGCAACAATATGTCATCGCATCGGGAAAAACCCGCACGGCACCCGTCAAGGCCCTCAGAATTGGCGCTGTTACATATTCAACGTTGTGGACCGCCATGAACCAAGCTGCAGCCAAGGCCGACAAAATCCTGGTCGTCGATGACGACGCCCGAATCCGGGACCTCCTGCGCCGCTACCTGACCCAGGAGGGCTTCGAGGTCATCCTGGCCGAGGATGGCAAGGCGCTCAACCGCCTGATGCTCCGGGAAACCGCTGACCTGATCGTGCTCGACCTGATGATGCCGGGCGAGGATGGGCTGTCCATCTGCCGGCGCCTGCGCGCCGCCAACGACCGCACTCCGATCATCATGCTGACGGCCAAGGGGGAGGATGTCGACCGCATTGTCGGGCTCGAGGTCGGAGCCGACGACTACCTAGGGAAGCCGTTCAATCCCCGCGAACTGCTGGCCCGCGTGCACGCAGTGCTGCGCCGCCGGCCGGCCCAGGAAGCGCCCGGCGCCCCGTCGAGCGACAACGAGGTGGTCAACTTCGGCCCGTTCGCGTTCGACCTCGGCGCCCGTACCCTGCGCAAGAATGGCGAGGAACTGCCGCTGACCACCGGTGAATTCGCCATGCTCAAGGCCTTGGTGCGCCATCCGCGCCAGCCCCTGTCGCGAGAAAAGCTGGCCCAGCTGGCCCGTGGCCGCGAATTCGAGCCCTTCGACCGCAGCCTGGACGTGCAGGTTTCCCGCCTGCGCAAACTGGTTGAAGTGGACGCCGCCGCGCCGCGTTATATTCAGACCGTGTGGGGTGTGGGCTACGTGTTCGTGCCCGACGGGGCGGGTTGATCCCGAGGGCCGCTGCCTTCGGCCCGACCAGATTCAATTAAAAAGGCGGGAACAGATGAGCAGAGGACAGGTTTGATCCGCGGTGTCAGCACCAGCATGGAGGAGACCGGCCCGGCGCCGCTGGAAACTGCGCCGGCGCCGCTGGAAATGCGGCCCCGGGTGGGCCTGTCGCTCTTCTGGCGGACTTTCTTCCTGCTCTCGCTGTTGCTGATCGGCAGCATCGTCGCCTGGCTGCAGACGTTCCGGGCCCTCGAATTCGAACCGCGGGCGGTCCAGACAGCGCAGCAGATCGCCTCCCTGGTCAACCTCAGCCGCGCTGCGCTGATTCATTCCGACTCGATCCAGCGTGTTTCGCTGATCAAGACGCTGGCTGACCAGGAAGGCGTGAGGATCCTGCCGCGCGAGCCAACCGACCGGTTTGTCAGCTTCGACTCCGGCGGGCTGGACAGCCGCATCGTCGACGAACTGGTCACCCGCCTGGGACCTGGCACCGTGGTTGCCGCCAGCGTCAACAGCGAGGAAGGCCTGTGGGTCGGCTTCCGCATCGATGCCGACCATTACTGGATCCTGATGGACAAGGCGCGCTTTACCCAGGTCGGGAGCCGCACCTGGCTGATCTGGCTGATCACGGCCGCGGGTCTGTCGCTGGCCGGCGCGGCCTTGATCGCGCGGCTCATCAACCGACCGCTCAAGCAACTGTCATTCGCGGCCAGCCGGGTTCGCGACGGCGACTTCGACGCCAGCCGGCTGGACGAAAAAGCCGTGACCAGCGAAATCCGCGAGGTCAACATCGGTTTCAACCGGATGGCCCAGCAGCTCGCCAAAATCGAACAGGACCGTGCCGTGATGCTGGCCGGCATTTCCCACGACCTGCGCACGCCCCTGGCCCGGCTGCGGCTCGAAACGGAGATGAGCGTGGCCGACCAGGATGCGCGGGATCACATGGCAGCCGACATCGACCAGCTCGACGCCATCATCGACAAATTCCTGGATTACGCGCGGCCCGACCATGCGGAGCTCAAGCCCGTGCTGCTGAACGACGTCATCGATGCCTGCCTGTACGCCGTCCAGGACCAGGGCGACATGCGCATCAACCTGGACATCTCCCAAGGCCTGTACGTGCTGGCGGACGAGGTCGAACTGGCCCGGGTGATTTCCAACCTGATCGAAAACGCGCGTCGCTACGGCAAGACGCCCGAGACCGGCATCGCCGTGGTCGACATCAACGCCAAGTCGCGCAACGAATGGGTGCTGCTCAAGGTGCGGGACCACGGCATGGGCGTGGCACCGGAAGCATTGCCCAACCTCATCAAGCCGTTTTTTCGCGGCGACGCCGCGCGCACGGCCGCGACCGGCGCCGGCCTGGGGCTGGCCATCGTGGACAAGACGGTGCAGCGGATGGGCGGCATCTTCGCGCTCGCCAACACCACGTCGGGGGGCCTGGCGGCGCACATCAAGCTGCAAAAACCCAAGGCGTCCAACAACGGCACCGAGGCCGAACCGAACCGGGCCTCCGAAGTCGTGCACTGATGGCCTGCGGGAGCGTCGTCACAAGCGTCCCGTTGACGACGCTCATGCAGCTGGGGTCACCTTGTCGCCGTGCCGCTCCAGCAGCAGCACCACAGCCCTCGCCTCGATGCTCTGGCCCTGCCCGACCGGGCCCAGCTTCTCGGCGGTCTTGCCCTTGACGTTCACCTGACTCGCGTGCAGCCCCAGCGCCGTCGCGATGCGCTGCCGCATGGACTCCATATGGGGTGCCAGCTTCGGAGCCTGGGCGATGACGGTGCTGTCGATATTGCCAATCTGATACCCCTGCTCGCGCACTTTGCGTGCAGCTTCTTTCATCAACACCAGCGAGTCCGCTGCTTCGAAGCTGGCCTCGGTGTCCGGAAAATGCCGGCCGATATCGCCCAGGCCCGCGGCGCCCAGCAACGCATCGGTGATGGCGTGCAGCAATACGTCGGCGTCGGAGTGGCCCAGCAGGCCCCGGTCGAAGGGAATCTCGACGCCGCCGAGAATGAGCTTGCGGCCCGGCACCAGTGCGTGGCTGTCCCAGCCTTCGCCGATCCGCAGGCCCTTCACCGTTGCCGCCCTTTGAGGACGGCTTCAGCCAGCGCGAAGTCGTCCGGATAGGTGACCTTGAAATTCTGCGAACCTCCGGCGACCAGCAATGGCCGCTGGCCGATCGCCTCCATCGCGCCGGCTTCGTCGGTCACGTCGTCGCCAGCCTGTTCCAGGGCCTCGAGCAGGCGGCCGATCCGGAACATCTGCGGCGTCTGGGCCAGCCACTTGTCGTCACGGCTCAGCGTCGCCTCGACCCGCCCGCCCTTGTCGGTCTTGAGGGTGTCGGTCAGCTTCTGCGCCAGCAGGCCGCCGACGTCATCGTCAACACAGGCGTCGATCAGGGCATCAATCTGCTCCGGCGTGATCAGGCAGCGCGCGGCGTCGTGCACCAGCACCCAGTCGCGGCTGTCGGCGCCAAGCTTGCGAAGCTCGTGCAGTCCGTTGGCGACGCTGACGGCGCGGGTCTCGCCGCCACAGGACGCGGCCGTCACCGGCGCGAAGTTGCGGCTGAAGAAACCGTCGCCCTGGGCCACCACGACCAGGGTCTTCGCGATTCGCCTGACGGCCGCAAAGGCCGCCAGCGTGTGCATCACCATGGGCTTGCCGGCGATGGGTTCGTATTGCTTGGGGCCGCTGGTGCCTGCGCGACTGCCGTGGCCGGCGCAGGGAATCAGGGCGAAAAAGCGGGTATTGGGGATGTTGTCACTCATGGCTTTGGCCCCATTCTAGAATCGACACTCCCACCCCGCCCTTTTCAGGCGCGGGGTGTTTGCTATTTTTTGCGACCCTCGATGGACTTTCCCAAACTTTCTCCCGGCAAACGCTTCACCCTGCCCCGTCCTCCAGGCTCCTCTGACGCCTTGCTGCTGGCCCAGCTGGTCAGCCGCGAGAAGGCCGATGGCCGCATGATGGCCATCGTCACCTCGGACGCCAACGACGCCCAGCGTCTCATCGATGAGCTTGCCTTCTTCGATCCGCAACTGCGCACCTGCCTGTTCCCGGACTGGGAGACGCTGCCCTACGACAGCTTTTCTCCGCACCAGGACCTGATCAGCGAGCGGCTGGCGACGCTGTGGCGCATCCAGCAAAAAAACAAGGACAGCGGTGCCGATGTGGTCATCGTGCCCGCCACCACCGCCCTGTACCGGCTGGCCCCGCCGAGCTTTCTGGCCGGC